>CAMHDX010000159.1 GCA_946183895.1 uncultured Porphyromonadaceae bacterium
CAGGTGACCTCCTCCCTGTCAAGGAGGCGCTCTAAACCAGCTGAGCTAAGTACCCTCTTGCGATTTGCGGTTGCAAAGGTAATAACTTTTTTCTTTACCACCAAATTTTCGGGCAAAAAACTGCAAAACTGCAGGAATTACCTGCCCATGAGTTCGCCGATGCTCGTGTTGAGGTTGAACATGAAGGTGGTGGCGCCGCTGTGGGGCTGCGCGAGAGCCGCGCCCACCGCGAATGCCTTGACGCGCACTCCCGCGCCAATCGAGAAGCCCGACAGGATTGAACGCTTGTAGGTGCTCATGTCGGAGCGGGTGCGGTAGTTGTAGCCCAGGGCGATGTAGAGGTTCTGCATGGGCAGCACCTCGGCGCTGAACACGAGGTGGCGCAGCAGGTTGGTGCCAAACTTGTCGCGCTCGACCAGCTCGCTTGTCACGTTGTTCTTGTCGGCGGGCTCGTAGTAGGGGAGATGCCAGTGGCGCAGGCCGTACACCGTCAGACCAAAGCGCAGCGGAAACGCCTTCAGCATCTTGGTGAAGCCTATCTGCACGTCCCACGGCATCTTGTCGCTGCGGTTGCTGAACTTCTTGACCTGGCCTCCCAGGTTCTTAATCACCAGGCCTGCCGAGAATTCGGTTGACGGGTCGTAGTAGTTGACACCCAGGTCGACACCGATGGCGCCGGCACTGTATTCGTCGTACTTTGACGTGATGTACTTCAACGTGATGCCGCCGCGCCACTTGGCACTGATGTCATGACTGTAGGTGACACTGAAGGCGATGTCGCGGGCGTTGAACTTGCCCAAGACAGCGCCCTGGGCGTCGGTCTCGGTCATCGAGCCGTAGCCGTAGTACTGGATGGCGCCGCCGATGGCGCTATGGTCGTTCAAGCCCTGGCCGTAGCGCGCGCCCATGAAGTTGGTCGAGCCGATATACTTCATGTAGCTCAACCCAATCTGGTGGTCAAACTCGGGGCCGAGCAGCGACGGATTTTGCTCAACAAGGTTGATGTCATCGTCAACGAGCGACACGTTGTGACCACCCAGGGCATACACGTGGCTTGAGGGCGTGACGTTGAGAAAATTGTAGGCGTTGTTGTTGTCCTGAGCCGCCGTGCCAAGGGCGAACAATGCCGCTATGATGTACAGTACGTGCAGTCGCATAGTTGTAGTGTAACGTTTAATATTATAAGTAATAACGCAATACACCCCCCGATTAGTATTTAGCGGTGCAATAAAAATTATCCCGAGTGGGCCAAACTGTGTCGGTCCACTCGGGCATCATCAAGTATGTGTAATCTCAAAGCTTATGAATTTCGGGTTTCGCGTTTGCGTCCTCCTGTGCGATGAGCTCTCAGCACCCGATGTTGAGGGTGGTGTAGAACCGTCCGCCTTGCAGGCTGTAGGAGAGAGTTACAAATCCGGTTGCGTTGCCGCCCCACCAGGTGACCGATGCCTCAAATCCGCTGCGCGCCATGTTGACGGGTGCGCCGTAGGTGTTGCACAGGCTGCGGAAGACTCTGTTGTAGCGGGTGCGGTCGTTGTAGGCGGTGGAGAAGGTGAACTCGGCGCCCTCCAGGCGGTTGTAGCTATCGTAGCCCAGCATGACATCGGTCCAGAGGCTTCCCAGCAGGTTGACATCCCTCAGATAGATGGTGCCGTTGTACCACCCGTCGATGTAGTAGCCCTTGCGGTAGAGGTAGTCAAGGCTGGAGTTGTAGTAGGAGCCGAAGCGCAGTCCGAGGATGCGGTCTATCGCGGGAGCACTGTACAGCGGACGGTAGCTGGCGGGCATCACAGGACGATAGTAGCTGTGAGCGACGGGGCGATACTCGCGAGCGGGCGGCGGGGTGGGACGGCTCCAGTCCATGCGCTGGACGCTGGCGGTGCTGTGGCTCGTGTGCTGGCTGCTGCCGCTCGGCACTTGCACCTTGGGCTTGGGTATCACGTGGGTCGTGCCGCCGGTGTTGCCCGTGCTGTGACCGGACTGGCCGCGAGTGGTGCCGGTGGCGCTGCTGCCTGCCGACGGGCGGCTGTGGTCGTTGCGGTTATCGCTCTTGGGAGCCGCGCTCACCTCCGGGCGACGGCTGCTGCTATTGTTGTTGCTTCTCGTGGTCGTGCCATTAGTTGTGGCAACGCCCGGGCGGGTGCGACCTTGCATCGTTTGTGCGGTCATCGTGCCGGCGGCTAACATCATGCCGGCCATGAGCACCAGGCTCATCATCGAAGTGTAAACATTTGCTTTCATGACGTTGTCAATTTTAAATGGTTTAACAAATCTTGTTCGTTTGTCCTTTAGACCACCCTGAACCACAGCGGTTTAAGGCGATTTTGCCAACTATCGACCAACGCCGCGGTTCTCCCCTCGAACGCCCCGATTTCCCCGACAACCCCTCGCCGCAATTATTGTCGTTCCATGCAACTGCACCGCAGTTGCCCTCCCGCTGCTGCTAACCTTAATAATTTCTTAATTTGGAAAATTGATTTTTTTTGTGTATCTTTGGCGCCAATCAGAATACAATAAACCACAGCAATGCAACAGTTAATTACCTCGGCACAGTGAACTCCAATTACATCAAATAAATTCAGAATTATGAGAAAGATTTTGTTAATTATGGTGGCGCTCGCCGCAACAATGGCGGCTTGGGCGCAAGACGTGCCCTATGTGGACGCCAACGGTGCTATCGGCACTCTCGCCGATGGCTCCTACTCCACCTATGACGGCTCGATCGAGCTCACCGCCGGCTGGTGGGTTGTTGATGCCGACCGCGACGTGTCGTCGCGCATCACTGTCAGCGGCGTTGTGCATCTGGTGCTCATGGACGGCGTCACGCTCAATGCCAACAAAGGCATCAAAGTGGAGAGCGGCAACGAGTTGCACATCTACGCTCAGAGTGTCGACAATGCCACGCTCAACGCTACCGCCACCACTCGCGACAACGAGGCGGGTATAGGTGGCAACATCCACGCTTCGTCGGGTACCATCGAGGTCAACGGCGGCCACGTGATTGCCAAGGGCGGCAAGTACGCCGCCGGCATCGGCGGTGGCGGCAACGGCTACTGGAGCGGTAAGTACGGCAGCGGCGGCACGTTCATCATCAACGACGGCCATGTCGAGGCTACCGGTGGCGACAACGGCGGCGCAGGCATCGGTGGCGGCGGATACAGCTCCGCCAATTCAATCACCGGTGGCGATGGCGGCGTAGTCATCATCAACGGCGGCATTGTTGAGGCTCGTGGCGGCAAGGACGGCTACGGTGTGGGGCCGGGTACCTCCGGTTGGGACACCGGTCGCGACGGCGAGCCGGCAACGCTCTCGCTGGGTTGGCGCAACCCGTCGGACTACATCTACATGTCGACAGTCAAGGCGAATATTACAATCAACGGCGTCTTCTTTGTCGATGGCTCGGATGAGACGGTGACCGCCGATAGCGATCTTAACGGCAAAACCCTCTACCCCTACGATGGCGAAACCTATACTGTGACGTTCATGGTTGACGGCGAGCAGTATGCCAAGCGCCAGGTGATTTACGGCGGCGCCGTCACCGAGCCAGCGCGCCCCGTCAAGGCTGGCAAGACCTTTGAATACTGGTACGCGAGCGACGCTACGCAAGCCTACGACTTCGCCACTCCCGTCACAGCCGACCTGACGCTGAACGCGCACTTCCGCGACTTCGCCATCCAAACCGACGAGGCGGGCAACTACCTGATTGGCAGCGAATCCGACTGGAGCGAATTCACGCAAATCATTAGCGATTCCCCCGATGCCAACGCCAAACTCACCGCCGATGTGCAACTCAGCGACCTATCGCCGATGCTCGGCAGTGATGAGGTGAAATATGCCGGCAACTTTGACGGCGCGGGCCACACACTGACAGTGGCGTACAATACCCGCGAGACTTTTACGGCCCCCTTCCGCTACACCAACGGCGCCACCATCAGCAACCTGATCGTTGACGGCACCATCACCACTTCGGCAAAGTATGCCGCCGGCATCATCGCCAATGCCTATGGCAACACGTCTCTCACAAATTGTGTGAGCAAGGTGGCAATCACCTCAACCGTTAATGGCGACGGCACGCATGGCGGACTGGTGGCGGTTGTGCAAAACACGACTTCGCTCGCCAATTGTGTGTTCGCCGGCAAACTGCTGGGTAACAATACTAATAGTTGCGGTGGCTTTGTGGGCTGGAAAAGCGGCGTCGTCAACTTCATCGACTGTCTGTTCATTCCCGCC
>CAMHDX010000160.1 GCA_946183895.1 uncultured Porphyromonadaceae bacterium
GATTTGAATATCGGCAGCCTTTATGTATCTGAGGGGGATTTTGATTTTGAAATAGCAGGAACAAACCGGGTATATATACCATTAGGTGTGAGTTCAAATAGTTTGGTACTTCGATTTGTGAACGGAATATTTATTGAATCATATATTGATTATCAATAGGAGGGCGCAAATGCTTTATATCGACGGCGATATGATCTCCATCACCAAGGGCGACGACGCCGCGCTGGAGATCACCATTAACAAATCAGACGGTACGGCGTTTGAGATGGCCGACACCGACACCCTCACGCTGACCGTCCGGGAAAAGCCATGCGCGGGCTGTCCCGTGCTGCTGACGTCCACCTCCGCGCCGGGCAGCAACCGGATCATACTGACCGGCAGCGCCACGGCGAGTGTGTGCCCAGGGTGTTACTCTTACGACGTGCAGCTCAACCGAGCCGACGGCAGCCGGTTCACGATCCTGCCTGACGATCTGGAGCCGGAGCTGCGCGGGCGGCCTATGAACTGGATGAACTTTATCGTAATGGGGGAGGTTACCATACCATGAGCGAGAACAACGTCAACGGGATCATCGGCGCGAGCGTGACTACCACCGGCATCATCGGTGCTACTGTCGCCATCGGCCAGTATATCGTCAATGACTATGTCATCACCATCGCCGAGGCCGAGGGCGACTATGGTTATACCATGACCATCACCAGGGGCACGGACACGCAGACCGTCACGCTGTACGGCCTTACGCCGGAGCAGTATAACGCCATGTTGGGCTATCTGGAGCAGGCGCAGGCCGCCGCCCAGAGCGCCGCAGGAAGCGCGTCTGACGCCGCGGATTATATGGGCGCGGCGGCGGAAATGGCCAGCAACGCGACTACTGCAGCCAGCCGTGCCTCATCCCGCGCAGATGCAGCCGCCAGCTATGCGTCTCAGGCGCAGCAGTCCGCCAACTCAGCGGCAAGCGCGAAAACGGATGCACAAACCGCGAGAACACAGGCGCAAGGCTATAGGCAGGCTGCCGAAGCTGCCGCTACCCGTGCTGAAACTGCCGCCGAAGAGATTACCGGCATGACCGCCGAAGCTGAAACCCTTGAACCCGGCTCACCGGCCACCGCGTCCTTTTTAGACGGGGTGCTGTCGCTGGGCATCCCCGCCGGTGCGAATGGTGCAGACGGTAACGGCATCGTGTCCATCGAAAAGACCAGCACCTCAGGCAATGTGGACACTTACACCATCACCTATACCAATGGATCGTCCAGCACCTTCACCGTCACAAACGGCGTAGACGGCGCGGTGCAGTCCGTCGCGGGCAAGACCGGCGCGGTGACGCTGGACGCTGGGGACGTGTCCTATGATGACCAGCAGGCCTATTATGACGGCACCGTCGGCGCTGGCCTTACTAACTTAAAGAGCCAGACAGATGCGATGTCCACCGCTACGGCAACGGATGTCGGAAAGGCGCTGTCCCCGAAAACCGTCACGGGCGGCAAAGTCACGGAGTGGAAATTCGTCTCCGCTGGCGGCGGTGGTGGCGGCGGTGCGGTTGATGATGTGCAGGTCAACGGTGTGTCCGTGGTCACGGATGGCGTGGCGAATGTACCGCTTGCATCTCCTACTGTCCCTGGCGTTGTAGTGTCGGGCACAATTACCGTCACAGGCACAACCCCGTCCATCACCGCCTTGTCGGGTGTGCGCTACGTCTGCGGAGAGGTGAGTACCATCGACATCACCGTCCCCGCTACGGGCATTATCGATGTTGTGTTTACCAGCGGAGCGACCCCGGCTGTGCTGACTGTGACACCGCCTACTGGTATGACAATGAAGTGGGCGAATGGCTTCGACCCGACTACGCTTGATGCAAATACCATATATGAGATCAACATCATGGACGGCTGTTATGGGGTGGTGGGAACATGGACTTGATGCAACGACGGCGGGAATTGATAGCATTAATGTATGTAGGAGGGGAGGATTATATGGTTGTAACAGTTACCACCGCGGCAAACACAACAACGGAGTGTTACGACGCATTGCAAACCCTGATTGGTAATGCAACTAATTGGTTTGCATGGATCGATGATGTAACCTATGTAGAGTCTGGGGGCGACAAGTGCGTTGCGTGTTTTGGTACGAGTGGAGCTTCTAAATGTGTATTCCGAAATGATGGGGGTACATGGTATCATTATCGTAATTTAGGATATGGTGGCGCGGTTTGCAAAATCCCCGCAAACACTCAATTTAAGGTTATTTTAATGCCGAGCCAGCCAAGCGTTTGAAAGGAGTAATTATCATGCGTAATATCTACATCGTCAACGCCACTCAGGTGGTCATTTCTGATTCTCACCCCGAAGGACTGTACTCTGTCATCAGCGGTTATCCCAAGACTTTTGATAGCCGCAACTATCCTGCCGCTGATGACAACCCCAACGGCGACAGCGACGCGGCGCTCCGTGCGGCGAAAGCCGAGTATTTCTCCCGCCTGTCCGCGAACTACTCCGGGTCTGCTACTCGCGTGATGGCTACTGTGACGCTGGAAACCGCGCAGGGTAGGACGATCATGTCTGAGTGCATCGGCGCTTTCCCGGACATGACGCCGCCCGAGCCGGAGCCTGAACCCAACGAAGTTGAGTAATCGGACACTTTGAATAAGCAAAGGAGAGTAAAATATGAATTGTAATAGTGACTACTGTGAGATTAAGAACGACAGCACCGAAAACACAGATTTGTTTCTGCTTATTTTAGAGGAACGCACGGCAACCAGTGCTCAAACCATTCCGATGTTTGTTTTTGACAACTATCAGGACGCATTTGGCTATATTGCAGCACTTGACCCGCCTACAAACAGCACCGTAATTAGTGATGTGCACAACAATGACGGACGGTTAATCAAGTGTACCGTCGATGGCGGCAATGAGGTTGAACGCGCATACTATGTGCAAACGATTGTGCATAAGTAATTCGAGCACCTTGATGAGGACATTTATGTCCTTTGCAATCGGACACCTTTACGCCGAATCCGGCTTGAACCCGCGCAACCTGCAAAACACTTTCGATAAGCGGTTCGGCTTTAGTGACGACGAGTACACCGAGGCCGTGGACAGCGGTAGGTATAACAGTTTCGTGTTTGATGGTGCCGGTTATGGACTCGCCCAGTGGACATACTGGTCACGCAAAACGCGCCTGCTGTCCATGGCACGGGAACAGGGCAAGAGCATCGGCGACCTTGACCTGCAGCTGGAGGTCCTTTGGGCTGAGCTGCAGGCGTCCAAGGGCATCCTGAGCGCCCTCCAGAGCGCCCGGAACGTGCGCGAGGCATCGGACGTCGTGCTGGTCAAATTTGAGCGCCCAGCGGACCAGAGCGAGGCTGTGAAGGTCAAGCGGGCGGCATACTCACAACGATACTACGATCAATTTGCAGGAGGTAACGAAATGGCGGTAAAAATCGGCAGCGCTCGAATCGACGAGAATGGGCACGCCAAGGGTGGTCGTGAGGGCGACCAGACTGGCAAGGAGGTCAGCACTCAAAGCTGGTATCTCCACTCCAAGGGCTGGCGAGTGTTCCGGGCAAAGAATCCCGGCGTGGCGGAGAAGATCGCCCAGGACATGCAATATGCCTGCGCCAGCAAGTACATCGGCTATGACCAGAATCAGCGTGGGACGCTGTACAGCGTTTCAAAGTCGCTGGGCTTCAACTGTTCCAAGGTCACAACCAACTGCGAGACGGACTGCTCCGCGCTTGTGCGCGTGTGCTGCGCCTACGCGGGCGTTGACCTGCCCAACTTCCGCACCACCAACGAGGCGTCCGTGTTGCTCAAATCCGGCGCATTTTTCGAGCTGAAGGGTGCGAAGTATCAGGAGAGCAGCGCATACCTCAAGCGCGGCGACATCCTCGTCACAAAGACGCAGGGGCACACCGTGGTCGTGCTGACCAACGGCTCCAAGGTTGAGAGCGACACCACACCTACCACCTACAAGCTGGGTGACCGTGATCTCCGCAAGGGAAACAAGGGCGATGATGTGAAGGAACTGCAAGAGGACCTCATGAAGCTGGGCTGGTCCTTTCCGAAGTACGGCGCTGACGGTGACTTCGGTTCGGAAACCGAAGCCAACGTCAAGGGCTTCCAGCGCACGGAGGGGCTTCCCGTCACCGGCGTGTTTGACCATGCCAGTTATGAGGCGTTGATGGTCAAACTGGGCAAGGGCAAGGTGGAGATC
>CAMHDX010000161.1 GCA_946183895.1 uncultured Porphyromonadaceae bacterium
GTAGCCCTGCCGGTAGCGGTCACGATTGTTGCCCAAATACGCGCAACTCTCGTCGTAGCCGTACTTGTAGTGGTGGTCCGCGTCGTCAAAGCCCTGCGATTGCCCTTGCTTATAACCATCATCATAGTAGTCGCGAGGTGGAATGTACTCAGCGTGACGGACTGTGGCGAGCGGCTTGACCTGCATGTTACTGATGCTATAAGCATCGGTTAACCGGGTTGATTGTTGAATGTTGGAGTGGATCGTCGCGACAATCCCCACCACCAGCGGTCCCACCAGTCCGATGACTGTGATGATGAATGCAAGACGCAGCGGCGTGAGTTTCATCGCGTTCGCACTACTTCACACCATTGTCGATGTGTGCGATGTCATGATCAACCATACGCTTGACAAGCACCTCAAACGGGGTCTTGGACGGGTTCCACCCCAGTCGCTCGCGTGCCTTGGCGGGATTGCCCAGCAGCTGCTCAACCTCGGCGGGGCGGAAGAAGCGCGGGTCGACCTCAACCAGCGTGCGCCCTGTCGCGCGGTCAATGCCTTTCTCCTCGGTGCCGTTGCCTTGCCACTCCAGCTCGATGCCGGCATAGTGGAAGGCGAGGGTACAAAACTCGCGCACCGTGTGGTATTCGCCGGTAGCGATGACGTAGTCGTCGGGCTCTGGCTGCTGCATGATGAGCCACATGCACTCCACGTAGTCGGGCGCGTAGCCCCAGTCGCGGCGGGCATCAAGGTTGCCGAGGTACAGCTTGTCCTGCTTGCCCCGTGCGATGCGTGCCGCCGCCATGGTGATCTTGCGCGTGACGAAGGTCTCGCCGCGTCGCTCGCTCTCGTGGTTGAACAAGATGCCGTTGCAGCAGTACATGCCGTAGCTCTCGCGATAATTCTTCATGATCCAGTAGGCGTAGAGCTTAGCTACAGCGTAGGGGCTGCGGGGATAGAACGGAGTAGTCTCGCTCTGGGGCACCTCTTGCACCTTGCCGTACAGCTCGCTGGTGCTCGCCTGGTAGATGCGGGTGCAGTCGGCTCGGCCGACGATGCGCACACTCTCAATAAGGCGCAGCGCGCCCACGGCGTCAACGTCGGCGGTGTATTCCGGTACGTCAAACGACACCTTGACGTGGCTCTGTGCCGCAAGGTTATAAATCTCGTCGGGCTTGACGCGCTCGATGATGCGGATGAGCGAGCTGCTGTCGGTCATGTCGCCATAGTGCAGGTCAATCAGCCTGTCGCGATGCATGTCGCGCACCCACTCGTCAAGGTACAGGTGCTCAATGCGACCGGTGTTGAACGAGCTGCTGCGGCGCATCACTCCATGCACCTCGTAGCCCTTGTCGAGCAACAACTCGGCGAGGTAGCTGCCGTCTTGACCGGTAATGCCCGTAATCAGGGCCCTGCGGGGCGATGTGTTGGAATTATTGCTCATTATTATTGCTCTCCAGTTCTTTAAGGATTGACTTCAGCTGCTCGTCGGTCTTGGTGAGGCGGTCGCGGCAATAGGTGATGAGCACCTTGGCGCGAACGGTGTATTTGGCGAGGCTGTCAAGGTCGCAGTTGTTGTCCTGCATCTTGCGCACCAGCTCCTCCAGCTCGGTGATTGCCGCGGTGTACGATTCGGGTGATTGTTGTTGTTCCATAACGTTGTTACTCATTTTTCTGCAAAGTTAGTGCGTCGGCAGGACATTGCCGAATTTTTCAGCAATTTTTTTGCAGAAAAGCCGAGTCCCCCTTGCGAACAAGATATGCTAAACAGCAAGCGCAGCATTTGCAGGTGTCCCGATTTTTACCTAAATTTGCGCCAAATTTAATAGTATTAACAATTAATTGTGCTATGAATAAACGTTTCTTCTTAATATCGGTTATCCTGGTGCTTGGTGCCGCCTTAGCATCAGCCTATAGTTTCAAAGTTGACGGTTTGTGCTACGACATTGACTGTGGTAACTCGGTGACGGTGACATACGAGGTGGATAGTTCAAACAGTTACAACACGTTAGTCGGGGACTTACACATTCCCGAGAGCGTTGACTACGAAGGCCAAACCTACAAGGTCACCGCCATTGGTCGCATGGCATTTCGCGGCTGCAATGGTTTGACCTCGGTGTCAATTCCCAACACGGTGACGACTATTGAAAGCTATGCGCTGTGGGGGTGCGCCGGACTTACCTCTGTGACAATCGGCAATAGGGTTGCATCAATCGGTGAGTTCGCCTTGAGCGATTGCCGCCTCCTGTCCAGCATTGTGGTTGCGACCGATAATCCTAAATATGACTCTCGTGACAACTGCAATGCGATTATTGAGACCTCGACAAACATACTTATTGCAGGGTGTAAAAATACCATCATTCCCGGCACGGTGACCCGGATTGGTGTCACCGCATTCCGTGGCTGCAGCGGCCTGACCTCGGTGACCCTGCCCGAGACGGTAACCGCTATTGACGCCAGAGCGTTTGAACGCTGTACCGGTCTGTCCTCGGTAATGATCGGCAACTCGGTCACGACAATAGGTAATAATGCCTTTGGCGGCTGCTCCAGTCTGAAGTCGCTCACTCTCGGTAACTCAGTCGCTACAATAGGCGAGGGTGCCTTTACTGGTTGCACCGGCTTGACGTCGGTAGACTTTCCCGCATCAATTACTACAATCGGCGGCTTTGCGTTCAATGGTTGCACCGGCTTGACCTCGTTGACCATTCCCCGCTCAACAAGAAAGATTGGCGACTCGGCATTCATGGGTTGCACCGGCCTGACCTCGCTGATCATTGACAATGCCGCAGTATCATTCGGTCACGATGTGTTCCGTGGGTGCACCGCCTTGACTACGGTGGACTTTGGCAGCGCGCTCATCACCTTAGGCATAGATGTGTTTGCCAATACTCCATGGTACATCAATCAACCCGATGGACTTGTCTATACAGGAACGGTCGCCTATAACATCAAGGGTATCATGCCTGACGGCACAAGCGTTCAGGTCAAGGAGGGAATTCAAGGCATCAACCAGATGTGTTTCATGGGCCGCAGCGGCTTGACCTCGGTGACCCTGCCCGAATCGTTGACCACAATCGGCGAATTTGCCTTCGGTAGCTGTACGGGGTTGTCCTCGGTGACTATCCCCACGTCGGTGGCCAAGATTGGCAACAATGCGTTTAACAACTGTACCGGTCTGACCTCGGTTGTCTGGAATGCGGCGAGTTGCGAAGATTTCCCGACATCCTACAATGCCCCTTTTAGTTGGCTGTCAGGCCTCCAATCATTTGAGTTCGGTGACAAGGTCAAGAAGATACCGGCCTATCTGTGCTCCGGTCAGAGCGACTTGACTACGGTGACCATTCCCGAGTCAGTGACCGCGATAGGCAGGTATGCGTTCAACAAGTGTACTTCACTTGAACACCTATCGGCCTATCCGCGTTGTGAGGACATCACTATGGGCGGTGATGTGTTTGGCGGCGGCACCACCGATGGCTGTACGTTGCACGTGCGCCCCAGTTGTCTGGCGGCATATCGAGCGGCTGACGGGTGGAAGGATTTCGCCAATATTGTGGGCGACCTGGAGGATCCTCTTGATATCAATGCTGATGGTCTTATCAACGTGGGCGATGCCAACATGGTGCTCGTTGAGATACTGGAGCATCCCACCGGTGATGGCAACAGCCTCTACGATGTCAATGGTGATGGTCTGGTCAATGTGGGTGACGTGAACGTCCTGCTTGACACGATTCTCCGGCAAGACTTGTGATTGGATATGTGGGAATGTTGGTTCGAGGCGGGTTCACAGGTGCCAGCCCATTGACACACTGACGCGCATCCCCTTGGTCTTCCACTTGTCAAAGCGGTCGACACAGGTTGACAGTAACGGCATGACCTGGTTTGTGGTCTGTGTCAGTGCTATGTCACCCATCGGCATCGCCATTGACCTTGGGGAGAAGAAAGTGTTCAATTAGTTCTTTTCTCATTTCCGCGGTTAAGTTTGCCAATCCGGTTCTTGAAAGAGCGTCGTGGTATGGTGTTGCCTTGCGGATAATGTACTTCAACTCTTTGCTATCAATGATTGCACTCAGGAGATAGTTCCCTTTGAACTGCAGTTTTATATGGAAATCAGTAATACTGTGTCCGTTGATGGTGAAGTCGGTCGTTTGAGTTCCGTCTTCCAATTCGTCCCATGCTTTCAAATGGGCGATAATGGTTGCTTCAACTCTACCTATC
>CAMHDX010000162.1 GCA_946183895.1 uncultured Porphyromonadaceae bacterium
TTATTTTGTTTGCCGTTTTCTTGCCACTTCGCTCGGCTTGCACTACCTTTGTAGCGCACTTGAAACTTAAAAACAATCCACACTGCTCATGGAATACTACGAATCACAGTACAACAACAATGGCAAGATTAAGCCTACCCCACCGCGAGTCAACAAAGTCGCCATCGCGGGGTTGATGCTTACGCTTGCGGGCTTTGCGCTGATTTTCAATCCGCTGGACATTGATAGCATGGCTGATGATTGTGGGTGGCATCATCACGTCTATTGCCGCATGGGCATTCCAGCCGCGATGGATGGCGGCGCTGGGCTGCGTGCCGGGCATGCTGGTGGCGGCACTCTTCATTATCATAGCACTTGCCGCCGGTCAATACCGTCCGCCACAACGCGAATTCATCGACTCGCTGCTTGAGGTGAGTGACGACATGACGGTTGACGACGCGTTAGACTCGGTGCGAACACACGTTGACGACTCAATCCCGCTTGAACAATGATACTCCTGGACACTACCGACACCGTTGTGTCAATAGGCTTGGCACTGGCATGCGCTCTGATTGCTGGCGCCGGGATTATGCTGATTATCGGGCTGGTGGGACTGATCAGGCATTTTTTAACCCGCAAGGCCGACAACGATGATTAGCTACTGGAAATGCCGCGACGGCTTCAATGAGATTAACCAGTGGAAGTCAGGCTGTTGGATTCGGGTCATCGAGCCCACAGTCGACGACTTGGCGGTCATCACCGAGCGTTTTGCGGCGCCTATGGACTTCATTCACGACGCCGAGGATGTTGAGGAGCGTCCCCGCGTTGACCATGAGGACAACTGGCTGCTGGTGTTCATCCGCATTCCGTGCAAGAGCACTACCCTTGATGGCGACACGGTCTTCTCAACCTCGCCGTTGGCAATCCTCATTCGCGATGACGTGTTCATCACAGTCAGCTACTTTGCCAACGAGGTGACCGACGACTTTATCCGCTGGAGCAACCGCAGGCGCTTGAACGGCATCAAGGGCTACGACCTGCTGCTCTCGCTGATGTTGTCCACCTCGGTGTGGTACCTCAAGTACCTCAAGCAGATGAACGTGATGATGAATGCCGCCGAGGCGCGACTGGAGGAGAAGATGGACAACGAGGAGCTGATGCAGATGATGGGATTGGGCAAGTTCTTAATCTACTTTATCACGTCGCTCAAGGGCAACACGATGGTGTTGGCGCGCCTCAAGCTCAGGCTGCGCGGTCAACCATTCAACGTTGACCTGCTGGAGGACGTCGAGATTGAGACCCAGCAGGCATTAGACACAGCCGGCATCTACAGCAACATCCTCGAGCGCCAGCAAGAGACCTACTCCTCGGTGATTGGCAACAACCTCAACCGCATCATGAAGACGCTCACCGTTGTCACCATCCTGCTGATGATACCCACGGTTGTTGCGGGCTACTACGGCATGAATGTGCCCAACGGCATGGAAGAGTGGTGGTTCGGGTTCCCGATGGCGATTGCCATCTCAGTCATCTTCATGTCATGCGGCTACTACCTGCTCAGGCACAGCCGTTTCTTCAACTGACCGACTATGGACTATCAAGAGATACTCAACAACATACTGGCAAGCGTGGAGCCCCTGCGCAGTGAGGGCAAGCAAGCGACTTACATTCCGGCATTGGCTATGGTCAATCCTGACCACTGCGGCATCGCGCTGCGCACCCTCGCGGGCGAGTGCTACGCGGTGGGCGACGCCAATGTGCGATTCTCGCTGCAGAGCATCAGCAAGGTGTTCGCGCTGGCACTGGCGCTGCATCTCGAGGGCGACAACGTGTGGACACGCATGGGCAAGGAGCCCTCGGGCGCTGCATTCAACTCGCTCATCCAGTTAGAACTGGAACACGGCATTCCGCGCAACCCGTTTATCAACGCCGGTGCCATCGTGATTTCGGACATCCTGGTGGAGCACCTGCCGCAGCCCGAGAACCGCTTCATCGAGTTTGTGCGGGCTCTCAGCGCATGCCCCTCTGTAGGCTACAACTACGCCGTGGCGCTGTCCGAGAAGAAGCAAGCGTTCCTCAACACCGCGATTGCCAACCTGCTCAAGCATCACAACAACCTGCATGGCGACATTGACCGCGTGCTGCAATTCTACTTCTTGATGTGCAGCATTGAGATGAGTTGCGCCGAGTTGGCTCAAGCCTTCCTGCCATTCGCCAACCACTTGGTGCCATTCGACTACGACGGGGTGACACTGACCGGCTCGCAGGTCAAGCGCATGAATGCCATCATGCAGACGTGCGGCTTCTACGACGAGGCGGGCGAATTCTCCTATCTGGTGGGACTGCCCGGCAAGAGCGGCGTGGGTGGTGGCATCGCCGCCATCTATCCCGAGCGATATGCCGTGGCGGTGTGGAGCCCGCGCCTCAACAGCAAGGGCAACAGCGTGGCCGGCATGAAGGCACTGGAGTTGCTCACCACGCTCACAGCCGAGTCTATCTTCTAATCAAGTCTTCACACCAATTCTAACAATTATAACATTATGAAAACTATCCGACTACTGGCCATCGCGTTATCACTGGCATGCGCCGCGAGCACGACAGCCACCGCACTGATTCCGCCCATCAAGAACGACAGCGTAATCACAGTGCCCATTCGCGACACCTACAACACTGACGTGATCGCGCTCAACTATGACGTGGTGCGCCCCATCCGCAGTGGCGACTTCAAGACGCTGGGCATCGACCGCTTCGCCCTGCTCACTCCACAGGAGTTGAAAGACTGCAGGGTTATCACTCGCCATGCGTCACACTCGGGCCCGTACAGCCTGATGTGCTATGAAATCGTCACCCGGGCAGGCATGAAGCACACCTACCTTGCCACCTACGTTCACGACCGCTTGTTTGACGCCATGCTCATCGCTCACAGTGGCGACACCGGGCAGTTTAAGCGCAACGATGATGACGGTTTTTACGTTGACACCAACGATGCCCTCATCACATTCAACGACGACAACGTCTTGGTGACCCGCAAGTACAATGTGGACACCGATAAAGGCAACATGCGGGAGAAGCATGACTGCAAGATTACCGATATCTATAATGTCAAGTTACCTGCCGTCATGTTTGACAAGCACGATTACTATTCAATCGTGACTACGGTTGTCTTCATGCACGATAGAGCCAACACCGACCGCAATGTGTTCCAAATTGACAATTGCCTTCGAGACACCATTGCCGAGAAGATCATGGACCTCATCCACCAGCCTGTGGGCTACAGCCATGTACCCCTCTTGTGGTCAAACTTGGCAGATGACATCACCGACCTCCAGTTCGGTGACAAGGACGTGCCCCAGGCTGTCAAGGACGACGTCAAGTACTTCAACACATGGCTGGCACGCACTGTGATGCGCGAGCCGGAGTTGTTCATGACGTGGATGTGGCAGCACAACGAGGACACGGTGCTGAGTGAGTGCTTCCTCGACGGAGTGCGACTGCTGGGCGGCGACACTCTGGAGAACTGCCGGACCAAGGCGCGCGCGTTGAGCAATGCCGAGGCACGCGGCTGGTGGGAAGACACGTTCACCAAATTCAAGACCATCCTCGAGGCGCAACAACACTGACGACCGCCTTGCTCACGCCATAAACATGACAGGACCCACAACGCTCGTGCTGCTGTGGGTCCTGATTGTTTACCCCCCAATCGGTCAATGGGGTCGTGAGGGGGATTAGCTCTTGAGGGTGATTGGCCTGTAGGCTCGCTCCTTGATTACGCCGGTGCGGAAGGCGTGCAGTAGCTCTTGCAGGTCGGCAATCTGGTGCCGCAGCTCCTCGCCCTTGTCGGTGTCCTTGACCATCATGCGGTGATTGGTCATCTCAACCAGTTGCACCGTCGACTTGATGTCCTGCCCCTGCTCCACCGCGTTGTCAATCGAGGTGAACGGCTCATGCTGGACCAGCTGGAAACCGCGCGAGTGATACACCAGCGTATAGCCCGCAATGCCGGTCTCGGGCTGATAAGCCTTGCTGAATCCGCCGTCAATCACCATCAGTTTGCCGCCCGCCTTAACGGGATTCTCGCCCTTGATGGTCTTGACGGGCACATGACCGTTGATGATGTGGCGATACTGACCGGTCACACCGAACTCGTCGAGAATCATGTCAACCACCTTCTCGTCGTCGCGCAAC
>CAMHDX010000163.1 GCA_946183895.1 uncultured Porphyromonadaceae bacterium
GCCAGTCAACATATGGCTCGGTGTTGCTGTACCGCCCCAGGTACAGCGGGTAATCGTTGAGTTGCGGGGCGAGGTAGGTGTTATAGAACTTGGCGGTGGAGTAGATGACGGGGCGCTTGCCGTAAATCGCCTCTAAGCGCCGTGCCATATACAACACGCTGTCAATCAGCTGACTGCGGGTGAACGTGCCGATGTCCTCGATGTCAATCATCGGCAGCAGGTCCTGGGTGTCGGGCGTGGCGTGACGAGTGAAGTTCTCGACCTGCGCCTCGACAGGCGCGGTGGTGGTGAAGTAGTGGTAACTGCCCACCGGCAGCCCCTTCTCGCGCGCATGGCGCACGTTGAAGTCGTGATGCGGCGAGTGATAGGTGGCACCCTCGGTCGCCTTGATGTACACGAACTGTATCTTGTCATCGGCGACTACTTTGTCCCAGTCGACCAGTCCCTGATGGCTGGACAAATCGATGCCGTCATACTCTAACCTGTCGTGCAGGGCGTTGCCGCGCGGCGAGCCGGTGCAGGCGGCGAGGCCGACCACCATGCACGCTATCGCCCACCACAGGGTGCGGGCAGCGGTGGCTGTATGGCTGGTTGTGACGTTCATCTTTCGTTAGTCGTTGGGTTGGAGTGCAGAGCGTCGTGCGATGGTGACGCTGTTGCGCTTATTCGTTGTCTGCCGAGTTTTTATTTGTTTTTTTACCGGACTTTGACGTTGTCGGCGTTGATTTTTTATTTTTCAACTTCTTGTTGGCAGCGCGTTGCTTCTCGCGGGCAGTAGGCGTCTTTTGGGCTGCCGCTTTCTTCTTGGCCTCTGCCTCAGCCTTTTTCTTCGCTTCTGCCTCGGCCTTCTTCTTGGCCTCTGCCTCAGCCTTTTTCTTCGCTTCTGCCTCGGCCTTCTTCTTGGCCTCTGCTTCAGCCTTTTTCTTGGCCTCTGCTTCGGCCTTCTTCTTGGCCTCTGCCTCGGCTTTCTTTTTGGCCTCGGCTTCGGCTTTCTTCTTGGCTTCGGCCTCGGCTTTCTTCTTGGCTTCGGCTTCGGCTTTCTTCTTGGCCTCTGCTTCGGCTTTCTTCTTCGCCTCGGCCTCGGCTTTCTTCTTGGCTTCGGCCTCGGCTTTCTTCTTGGCTTCGGCCTCGGCTTTCTTCTTGGCCTCTGCCCTTTGCTTCTTGTCGTTTAGTTCTTTTTCTTCTTTTTCGAGTTTCTTTTCTTCTTGCTTAAGTTTCTTTTCGAGGGCTTTCTCTTCTTTCTCGAGGGTTTTGACGTTCTCCTCGAGCGGCGTTGCCGCCACAACTGCAGCCTCAGCCTCTTTCTCTTTCTCTTTTTCTTTCTCGGCTTCGGCAACGCGCTTTTTGTTTTTCTTCTTGACGGGATTGTTCTTGATGAGCAGGTCGTTGACTGTGATGCCGTCATTGAGGCAGTCCATGTCAACTGTGCCCTTGATGCCCTTGATGGTGCCGGCTTGCGAGAATTGCCAGATGGTCCACTTGGCGCCAAATGGCACCTTGGGCTCGGCGTCATCGGAGCGCGAATATCGCGGCATGAACAGTTTGAAGTCGGCGAAGTCCTTGGTGAGGTGCTCGCGCATATAGTCGCCGCCAACATATAGCAACGGCTCGCAGCCGTAGTGGGCCCGCAGCAGGTCGGCAAATGCCATGACGCTGTCCTGCAACTGCTTGCGGGTGAACCCGAGCACCTTGATCTCCAGGTCGATGACCGGAATGAGGTCTTGCTTGCTCTTGACGGCGTTGCGCTTGAAGTTATCGAACTGGCTCTTCACGGGCGACTTCATCGTGAAAAAGTGGTAGCTTCCCACTTTGAAGCCGTGCCGGCGCGCCTTGTCTAAGTGGTCCTTGTAGTAGGGGTCAACGTGGGTTGTGCCCTCGGTCGCCTTGATATAGATGAACTTGATGTTCTTGTCGGTCGCTACCTTTGCCCAATCAATGGGACCGTTGAGCGACTGATACTTAGAGATGTCAATGCCGTCGTAGGGCAGATAGCACTCGCGCCCCGCCGGAGTCTGTGTCTTGCTGCGGCGTGTCAACGCGCTTGCGGTGCCTATACACAGGCACAGCAGCGCTAATAACAGATATTTGGCCTTGATGCTATTAATCATCACCTTAAATAAATTGCAAAACTACTTATTTTCCAACAATCAGCGGCAGTGTTGCCACAGCTTTTTTATGGATTTTTGCATTTTTTATCATTCAGCCGCTTAACAATGTGATAAAATGCCATTGACATCCCCCATGTCGGCACCATACCTTTGCCCCATCATCATTACGCATTACGAATTCCCCGTTACGACTTCTGTATTCATCTGTAAAATCTATCTGTATTCATCTGTAAAATCTATCTGTATTCATCTGTAAAATCTATCTGTATTCATCTGTAATTACGCTATGAACAATGACATTAAAGATTGGGTGCAATACGGCTGCGCGGTGGCAATGATTTGCTGCGGCATCGGGCTGTCGATTGCGAGTTTTGCTGTGCTGCACGAGGTGCACAGCACGGTGCTGGCGCTGGTGGGCGAGGCGGTGGGCTTTGCCGGAGCGGTGTTCGGCATCTCTCTGTACGCTCGCACCAAGTTTCACGACCTGGAGCAGCGCATCAACGAGTTTGAATCACATTATTCATCAACACACACAAGCCATGAGAAAGACTAACAAGAGATTGATTAACGAGATTATCGTGCATTGCAGCGCCACGCCCGCGGGGCGCGAGGTGACGGTTGAGCAGATGCGGCATTGGCACGTTGCCGGCCGTGGCTGGCGCGACATCGGCTACCACTACATTGTGCATCTTGACGGCAAGATTGATGTGGGCAGACCTGTGGAGCAAGTGGGCGCGCATTGTCGCGGTCACAATCGCCACAGCATCGGGGTGTGCTACATCGGCGGTCTCGGTGACGACGGCAAGCCCGCCGACACTCGCACCAACGCGCAGCGCGAGGCGCTATCGCTGTTGATACACTCCCTCAGGCAGCAGTATCCGGGAGCGATTGTGCATGGTCATCGGGAGTTTGCCGCCAAGGCGTGTCCGTGCTTTGACGCTTATAGTGAGTATAATGAGCCCTGAGTGGCCGACTATTGCATGACACCGCGACGCCGCCAAACCCCGTTAGGGGTGACCTGGGCCTAGGCAGGGGTGTAACCCCTGTAAACAAGACCAACACCACCTTTAGCCCCGTCGGGGCGTCAGACCGCATTACGCATCACGCTTTACGCTTTACACCTTGTATAGACGTAAATAGACGTGATGAATTACGCCATTAAGAATTGTGAATTGTGCATTGTGAATTGTGCATTGTGAATTGTGCATTGTGAATTGTGCATTGTGCATTGTGAAGTGTGCATTATGAATTGTGCATTGTGCATTGTGAATTGTTCATTGTGAATTACGAATTAACAAAGGCGAGCCAGCGGTCGGCGACTACGCGCACGTCGTTGTGCTTGACGACAAACTCGCGCGCCGCGTGAGCCATCGCCGGCAGCCGGTCGATGTTGCGCACCAGGCTCTCGAGTTGACGGTCAATGTCGCCCTCGACTGTGGGGTCAACGTTGACTATGGGCCGCAGGGTGGGTTCGCCGATGAAGTCGTAGTACTCAGGCTCGGCGCCCGAGACGGCAATCAGACCTTGCGCCATGGCGAGCAGCGCGTTGGTGGCGGGTGTATAGCTGTATATCTGGTCGAGCAACACGTGGCAGCGTCGCATGCGCGAGACATATTCGTCATAAGGCACATTCTCCACCACGTCGAGTTCCACCGCGTCGGGGTACCGGTCGCGCAGGCGCCTTGCCGCCGCGAGCAGGCGGTCGGTGCCCTTGATGACGGTGCGGTCACGCTGGATGCCGATGAACAGCCGCAACTGCCGTGGCACGGTGCTGAGCGACGGCGAGGGGGAGTATAGCGTGGTGTCGATGGGGATGCCGCCATAGGCGAGCGGTGTGTCGGGCGCGAGTGTGCGGTATGCCTCGTGGTACTCATAGAGCGCGGTCACCGCGCCGTCAATCGTGTTGAGCACGTGAGCGCCGTAGCGCGCCATTGCCGGCTTGAGCCAGTTGTCCTGGTGCTGGGCGTGATACTCCGCCGAGCCCACGTAGGGCGATGGCTGGTCGCCCAGGCGGTAGTCGCTGTAACGAAACACGTTGGGGGTGTG
>CAMHDX010000164.1 GCA_946183895.1 uncultured Porphyromonadaceae bacterium
CCAGCGGCAACAAGCGGTCCTCGTAGGGCAACCGCGTGTAGTCAATCAGCACAATGTTCACCTTGGGATTGACCTTGCGATGCTGGAAGGCATCGTCAAGCAGTATCAAGTCCAACTCGGGATGAATCTTGCGCAGCTGCTTGATGCCCGACACACGGTCCTCACACACCGCCAGTTGGATTAGACCGTTGAACTTGTGGAAAATCTGGAACGGCTCGTCGCCGATGTCACGCGGCGACAACGAGTCGGTAGCAAGGATAAATCCGGTCGTCATGCGCTTGTAGCCGCGCGAGAGCACGCCTATCTTGTAGTGGCTGTACAGAGCCTCGATGATATACTCCACCATGGGCGTCTTGCCCGTGCCACCCACAGTGACATTGCCCACACTCACCACCGGCACCTTGAAGGTGGTGCGCTTGATCCAGCCCATAGTGAAACAAAGATTGCGAACCCACACCGCCGCTCCATAAATCCAGGAGCACGGTGTGAGTATCGCATTAAGTATCATCTTGCGGTACTTCTTGTCTACTATGCGCGTCAAGAAGCTCATTTACAATTCTACGCGGTCATACATCAAGCACAGCACATGGTCGCGATTGAGCGCCTCACGCAGCATCACGTGGTAGTCCCAGAACATGCCCATCTCGCGCTGGAGGCGTGCTTCGGCGCTCGATGCCATAATCTCGTTGAGCATCATGCGCCAGTCGGTCTCGATAGCGGGATAATTCTGAGTGTCGTAGTCATCACCCATCTTGGCTTGCTCGGCAACCCACTTCACTGCGCTGTCAACACCGCCAAGCTCATCGACAAGGCCTATCTTGTGGGCAGTGATGCCGTCCCACACGCGCCCCTCGGCATTGACCTTGATTGAATCTTGCGACACGCCGCGGCCCTGGGCGCAACGGCTGGTAAACAGCTCATAGCCATTGTTAATCATGCGTTGCAACGCCTCGCGCTGCACGCCGGTCAGGCGCTTGGTGAGCAAGCCCATCTCGCTGTTGGCGTTGGTCTTGACCACGCTGAACTTGACACCGAGCTTGTTCTCGCTCAGGTTTTGTACACACGGGATGACGCCGAAGATGCCGATGCTGCCTGTGATGGTCGTGGGCTCGGCAAAGATGCGACCCGCACCACACGAGATATAATAACCACCCGAGGCGGCATAGTCGCCCATGGACACTGCCACCGGCTTGCCCTTCGCCTTGAAGTCCTCAATCGCCTTCCAGATTTGCTCGCTGGCAAACGCGCTGCCACCCGGCGAGTTGACACGCAGCACCAGGCCCTTGACATTGTCATCCTCGGTCAGATCGTTGATGACCGACACCATCTTTTCGCCATGAATGCCGTTGTCGTTGAGCGCCTCATCGCTGTCATCAATCTCACCCACGGCGTAGAGCACCGCGATGTGGTCGCCACCGGCACTCTCCTCCTGCGGCAGGGCGATGTCCGACGGCTCAACCATGTTGATATCATCGTCCTCGTCGAGACCCAGACGGCTCTTGAGCTTCTTGTCGAAGTCCTTGCGGTAGCACGACGCGTCAATCAGGTGGGCTGCAATAAGCTCATCGACCTCGCGCGTTGCCACGATGTTGTCGACAATAGAATCGAGCGCGACCGGCTCAATTCCACGCGAAGCGGCAATGCTGTCGCGCATCACACCCCATATCTGACCCAGGTAGTGCTCGGTCTGCAGGCGGTTGGCGGGACTGATGCTATCAAGCATGTAGGGCTCAACAGCGCTCTTGAATGTACCCACGCGCAACACCTGCATCTCCACTCCCACATTCTCAAGCAACTGCTTGAAGTAGGGAATTGCCGATGCCAGACCCCTCAGTTCAACCGCGCCAATCGGGTTGACAAACATGCTGTCCGCCACGCTGGCGAGGTAATAGTCACCCTGGCTGTAGCCGCTGTTGGCATAGGCATAGATGAACTTGCCCGAACTCTTGAATTCCGACAGAGCCTTGCGCAGCTCGAAGAACGAAGCCGGCGCGCCCGACAAGCCGTTGCTCTCAATAAACAAGCCCTCGATGTCATCGTTGGTTGATGCCTCGTGCAACGCACTGATCAGCACGTTCAACCCCACGGTCTTCTCGGGCATGTTGCCGAGTGCCAGGTCTTGCATCGAGGCACTGGTCGTGGTTGAACGCTCAGTAAGCTCACCTGACAGGTCAAGGTGCAGCACCGTGTGCTCCGACACCGCTGCCGATGACTGCTTCGAATCCATGCCGGCAATCGCCAGGCTGAACATGATTGTGGCGAACACAAAGAATGTCAATGCCAGTATCACACCGACAAACGAGCCGCACACAATCAATAAAAATTTCTTCATCATAGCTCTATCAGAATTATATTAAGTTGTTATACAATCAATTGCAGATGTCGGACAGCACGGCTATCCGCTCACCACTTTAATACAAAACTACAAAAGTATAAAAATTTTATTGTTAACCCAAAAAAAATCTAAAAAGCTCAAAATAATGCAAATTTTGCACCCCCGTGATACGGTCATGACACGCAATCAGTGCGAGGCAACTTACGTGCGGCAAGCACTGCGATTAAAATTGCCGCCATCAGGCTAAAGAAGGCATTCCACGGGAATTCGCCACTCGGCACAACACCGAACGCGTCGATGGCGTCAACATCAATCACACCGCGGGTATCGAGCCACGACGCGACAACCACGATGCTGTTGTTGAGCATGTGTGCTATAATCGGCACCCACAACGACCTGGTCCACACCAGCAAGTAGCCCAACCAGGCACCCAACACCATGCGCGGAACGAAGCCGTAAAACTGCAAGTGAATGGCGCTGAACAGTATAGCGACAGCCCACACCGCCACGTGGGTACTGACCTCATCGTCAAGCCACCGACCCAGTATCGCGCCGCGAAACAACATTTCCTCGCTCAGCGCCGCCATGAAGCCTATAACAAGCATGCCCACAAGCATTTGCCACAACGTGTCGACATGAAGTAAGACCTCGGTCTGCACGGCTGCGGCGTCTTCCATCGCCCGCAAGGCACGCTCCATGGCCTCGGGAAAGTGCACATGGCTATTCCAGTCAACCAGACTATTCATCAGCGGCAAACTTGCCACCTGCATCACCACGACGATAGCCACCGCAAGCCATGAGGGCGGCGTCTTGAGGTACAAGCCCGCCAAGGGCTCGCGCCACAACACTGCGGCAAGAGCCAGAGCCGGCAGGATAAACACCAGGATGTCCTGTATTGTCGTGATGAGCAACAAGCCCGACCGTTCAGTCACGCTCACCAAGCCGGTTGCTGTCAACAACACCATGGCCACGCCCGTCAACATAGCGCCTGCCAGCACCAGCGTCAGCAGGAGCAGCAACGCTACGGGAGTAGATAGGTTTCGACGGAATTCTCTCATAATCAGCTTGATATATAATCAGTTTTGTCACGGGCCGGTCTCACTCGCCTATCATGGCAAGAAACTCGTCCTCGTTGATGATTTTGATGCCTAGTCGCGTGGCCTTTTCGAGCTTGGCGGGACCCATATTCTCACCTGCCAGCACCATTGATGTGGCGGACGAGATAGAGCTGACATTCTTGCCGCCGTGTTGCTCAATCATGGCTTTGTACTGCTCGCGTGAGTGGTGAGCGAACGTGCCGCTAATCACTATCTTGAGACCGGCGAGACGGTCGCTGCGGGCGGCAAGGTCCTCATCGGTGAGTGCGAACTGCAGTCCGGCATCACGCAATCGGCTGACCATCTTTCGGTTAGCCTCAACCGCAAAGTACTCGACTATGCTACGCGCTATGATTGGACCGACATCGTTGATGCTCGCCAGCTGCTCTTCGGTCATGCTCATCAGCGTGTCAATGTCGTGTACCACGCCCGCAATGCCCTTAGCAATTGTCTCACCCACGTTGGGAATTGACAGGGCAAACAGCACACGGGCAAAGGGCACCTCGCGACTACGCTCAATGCCCCGCAGCAAGCGTTGCGCGCTGCGCTGCTGCCAGCGGTCCAACGCTAACAGTTGCTCCATGGTCAAGTCATACAGGTCGGCAGGATCACGCACCAGTCCGGCGGAGTACAACTGCGCCGCCACCTCACCGCCGATGCCATCAATGTTCAT
>CAMHDX010000165.1 GCA_946183895.1 uncultured Porphyromonadaceae bacterium
ATACACGGTCAAACCCCTGGGCAGCTGCAACCGCGTGATTGAGAGCGTGCGCACCTTTGCCGGTCTCAAGAGCCTGCACCACCTCGACAGCGCCGGCATCGTGGACCGCGACCGCCGCACCGACCGCGAGGTCGCCTACCTCACGGCGCGCAACATCATGGTGCCTAACGTCGCCGAGGTCGAGAACCTGTTCCTGCTCGAAGATGTGGTGCACATCATGGCGACCATCCGCAACCGCCGCGCCGACCGCATTGTCAGTCGCGTCAAGGATGCCATTATCGAGATGTTTGACCAGCAACTGCGCGCACAGGCGCTGGAGCACCTGCGGCACAGCGTCAAGAACGAGGTCGCCAAGCGCATCGACATGAAGTTCCGCAACATCAATGCCCTTGAGGACCACATGATGGACCTCATCAACGAGATTGCTCCGCGCGCCGGTTATGAGAAACTATGCCGTCGCTTCCACACGATGGTCGCCCAGCGCGACTATGAGGGAATCTTGCTGGTGTTCAACAACAAGCAGATGATTAACAACTGCAATGTCGCCGGCATGTTGGGACTGAGCGGCAAGGACGACTACATCAAGGCGGTGCTCACGGCGCTCAAGCGCGGCGATGACAACGCCACCGCGTTGCGCAAGGCGTTTCTACACGCCTTTGAGCCGCGTCAAACGGGATCGACGTCGTAGTTAAACCGCACCTGCTTGGTCAGCGCGTTGGCGGCGAGTTGCTGCTCGTAGAGTTGCCGCATCAGCGCCTTGACCTTCTGCATCGACACGCCGCTCTCGAGCTTGAGCATCACTTGCCTGATGAATTGGTTCTGCACACGCCCAACGGCGGGCGCCTCGGGGCCGTAAACGCGCGAACCGAACACCGTGCGCAGCAGCGCGGCATACTCGCACGACACGGCGTCAATCACCGACTTGTCGCGGTGCTTGAGCTGGATGTTAATCAGTTTGCAATAAGGCGGAAAGCCAAACTTCTCGCGCTCGGCGAGCTCATGCTCGTAGAATGCCTCGTAGTCGTGCGCCACCACCTGCCTGATCACCTCATTGTCGGGCTGTGAGGTCTGTATCACCACCTTGCCGCGATGGTGCGCCCTGCCGGCGCGCCCCGCCACCTGCTCGAGCATGTCAAAGGCGCGCTCGCTCGCCCTGAAGTCGGGGAAGTGTATCATCATGTCGGCATTGAGGATGCCGACCACGCTCACGCCGTCAAAGTCCAACCCCTTTGTCACCATCTGGGTGCCAACCAGGATGTTGGTGGCTCGCGATGAGAATTCATCGATGATGCGGTCATAGCTGCTCTTGCTGCGCGTCGTGTCCAGGTCCATGCGCGAAATCTTGCCCTCGGGGAAGGCGCGCTCCACCTCGTCCTCGATGCGCTCGGTGCCGTAGCCCACAATGTCGATGTTGGGCATCTCGCACGCCGGACACACAGTGGGCACAGAGCGGGTGAAGCCGCAGTAGTGGCACGTGAGACTGTGGGTGTACTTGTGGTAGGTCAACGCGACATCGCAGTTGTCGCAGTGAGGCACCCAACCGCAGTCACGACAACGCACCATGGGCGAATAGCCACGCCGATTCTGGAACAGAATTATCTGCTCGCCGGCGGCGAGCGCTTGTCGGCACAACACCAGCAACTGCTTGGTGAAGGTGCCGGTCATCTCCTTGCGCCGACGCGCTTCGCGCGTGTCGACGACCACCACATCGGGCAACTCCAGGTCGCCGTAGCGCGTCGTCAACTTGACCAGGCCGTAGTTACCACTCAGGGCATGGCGGTACATCTCGATGGACGGCGTGGCGCTGCCCAGCAGGGTCTTGGCGCCATGCATCCGGGCGAGCATCATCGCCACGTTGCGACCGTTGTAGCGCGGCGCGGGGTCTTGCTGCTTGTAGCTACTGTCGTGCTCCTCGTCGACAATCACCAGACCCAACCGCGCGAACGGCAGGAACACCGACGAGCGCACTCCCAGCACCACCATCGGCTCGTGCGAACTCAACAGGCGGCGCCAGATGTCTACGCGCTCGTTGTCGCCAAACCGCGAGTGATACACCAGCAGCCGGTCGCCAAACACACTGCGCAGCCGGCGTGTCAACTGGGTGGTCAAGGCTATCTCCGGCACGAGGTACAGCACCTGATTGCCGCGAGCGAGCACCTCGTTGATCAGGTGCATATATACCATGGTCTTGCCGCTGCCGGTCACTCCGTGCAGCAGGGTGATGTCGTGTTGTTTGAAGCACTGATGCACCTCGTTGAGCGCCGTGAGTTGAGCGTCGCTCAACTCAGCCGGCGCCTGGGTCACGCGACCGGCGTCGGCAAAGCGGTTCACCGCCCGCTTGTAGGTCTCGAAGCAGCCCTTCTTGACCAGGGCTTGCAGGATGGCTGGACCCACCTCGGCACGTGCCAGCAACGCCTCGCGCGTCACCTCCACCGGTTCGGCGCTGCGCAGGGTCCACCGCGACAAGTCCAGGTAGGCGAGCAGCAGCAACTCCTGCTTGCGCGCCCGCTGCAACTCGTCGAAGAGGCGGTGCAACGCCGCCTCGTCGTCGCGCGGCAAGGTCAACCGCACGCACACCTCGGTCTTGGGACGATAACTGTCCACCACGCGCTCGCTCACATGCACCGCGTCGAGGCTCAGCAGCTTGTTGACAATGTGCATCGCGTCCTTGACGCCTGCCGCGGCGGCGAGCTCGTCAACCTTGACTTTGCCGCGCTGCGCCACGATGTCAAGCATGGCACGCTCGGTGTCGGTGAGACGATGCCCGGCGTCTTCCTCAAAGTCGGCATTGCCGCTCACACTGGTCTCGCTCTCGACCTTGAGGCCGGCAGGCAATGCCGCACGATAGACCTCGCCGGGCGAGCACATATAGTAGTCGGCTACCCACTGCCACAGCCGCAACTGCGGATGCCGGACGATAGGCTCGGCGTCGAGCACGCCGAGTATCTCCTTCACCTCATAGCCCTGCGGAGCACGGTCATGCAGCAGCACCACAATGGCGGTGTAGAGCTTCTTGCGACCAAACTGCACGAGCACGCGGCTGCCCACCCTCAGGGTGGCAGCAACCGCCTGAGGAACACTATAAGTGAAGGTCCCCGGCAGCATCAACGGCAACAACACATCAGCAAACATAACACAAAATTAGTGCAAGGTGAGCGAAAAAGCAAAGCTTGCTTTGATTTTTCCGAACCGCCGCCTACCTTCGGCCCCGGCCAAAATTAGTGCAAACCGAGCGCAATACAAAATAAACTCGTTTATTTTTATTGCAGCTTTACCCCCCTTAGTTAGCTCTCAAAGCCCTGTAAGGTCAAACTTATAGACTTCCTCCGCTCCTCGGGTTTGCTCGAAAAAGGTTATCATGTAGATGGGATAGTAAGTAACGCTCCCCTTTGTCCGGACATTCTCCTGACAGAACACATAAGCCATGGGTACAGCATATTCTTCATTCTCCATCACGTTGGAAAGTGCATTGTGCCGTTCATAATCCTTTCCTGACTTAACCTCAATTGGCAGCATATTACCTGCATACTCCACCACAAAGTCTAGCTCTCCTTGCTTCTTGCTATTGAAATAGTATAGTGAATGCTGCTGCGATTCAGAGAAGCCATGTGCATACAGTTCTTGGGCCACAAGATTTTCAAAAACAGAACCAAAGTTAATGTTTGGATTAGGACTGAGCAATCTTGCCTGAATGTTTCCTCCATACATAGCAGCAAGCAACCCCACGTCGTTTAGGAATAGTTTGAACAGGTTTCGCTGCTTGTTCAACAACAGGGGAACTCGTGGCTCCTCAACATTGTATGCGGGGATAGCCACGCCTGCATCCCTGAGCCATAAGAAGCTATCCTCATATTTACTGAATCGTGCTTTTTCGTTCAGCTCTTTGAGAATAAATCGCTTATTTTTCGCATTCAGTTCAGAGGGTATTAGGTCGTAGATTTCTTCTATCTGCAACTTATGGGCAGGGTCGTATTTGGTGATGTCCCTCTTATAGGTGCGAATGATTCCTCGCTGCTCTTCATACACTCTGCGGAGATTGTTTGTGTCAAGGTACTTTTGAACAGCCGCAGGCATTCCACCGACGATAAGATATAGAC
>CAMHDX010000166.1 GCA_946183895.1 uncultured Porphyromonadaceae bacterium
GTCAATTAATTGCAACTGCCGCAGAGTGATTGCCTCAAAGAATTCGTCGTAGGTGCCGATGCCGCCCGCCATGACGATAATCGCGGCGGCACCGTCGGCGAGCAACTGTTTGCGCTGCGCCATGTCGGCGGCAACGACCACATCGGTGAGACGGTCGTAGAGCAACCCGCGGTCGACCATGAACATCGGGATAATGCCGGTGACCCTGCCGCCGGCATCCAACGCGCCATCGGTCACGGCGCCCATGATGCCGGCACTACCACCACCGTTAACCGCGGTCCAACCACGCTCGGCTATCAACTGCCCCATGCGGCGGCCTTGAGCCACATGGCGCTCGCTCAGGGCGCTACTGGACGCCCCATACACTGTTATCTTCATTGTTTCTCGTCTTTAAATTTGCCCGGATACTCAATCTTGACGCGCGGGCGACGCAACGCCCTGATGACCAGCCAAATGCCCAACACAATAAACGGAATGCTCAACAACTGACCCTGGTCAATGCCCCACGTGGCGCGCATGGCAATCTCCCACGGCTCCTGCACGTTCTTGATGTACTCAATGAAGAACCGCGGCACAAAGATGCCCAGCATGAACACGCCGAACAGCAATCCCTCACGCTCAGCCGCGTTGCGCCGCCAGTACATGTACATGCACACGACAAAGGTAACCAGATAGCACGCCGCCTCGTAGAGCTGCGTGGGATGGCACGGCACTGTCATCACCGGTTCAGCCCCGTGCATCCACTGGTTCACGTTCTCCACAAACGAGAATGCCCAGGGCACATCGGTGGGCGCGCCATAAATCTCGTGGTTCATCAGGTTGCCGATGCGAATCAGCGCCGCCACCAGGCCCACGGGCACAATCAGGCGGTCAAACGTCCATAGCATCGGTTTCTTAGTCACAAACTTGCTGTAGAACCAGATGGCAATCATGATGCCGAGAGTGCCGCCATGACTTGCCAGACCACCTTCCCACACCTTAGGGATGTCACTCAAGTGCTGACTGTACCATGCCCAGTCGTAAAAGAACACATGGCCCAAGCGGGCGCCGACAATGGTCGCCACCACCACATACAGGAACAGGCTGCTCATCCAACTCTCGGGAGCGCCCTCGCGACGATAGATTCGCCACACAATCTCGTAGCCAACCAGGAAGCCGATGGCAAACATCAGGCCGTACCACCTCACGGTCACGAAACTGTCAATCAAATTGGGACTTGCGGTCCACGTAATGTATCCTAACATATATATCTAATATAATTATTGCAGTAACTCATTGAGCGACACGATATTGTAGCCGCGGCTACCGAGCCACCGCAGCAACTGCGGCAACTCGTTGTAGAACTTGTCGGGTCGCAGCGGATTGGTGCCCATGTGCACAATCAGCAAGTGCCCGTTGAGCGTGTGGCGCGCCTCATGCTCAATCAGGCGCGTCCATAGCGCCGTGTTGTCCATGTATCGGTCGCCGTTAAAGTCCTCGACACCGGGCCATGTGTAGTCGGCATTGGTGCCGGTGCCGGGAGTAAAGTTCACCACCTGCAACCCCAAGTCGCGCGCCCACGAGGCAATGGCGCGGTTGTACCACTCGTAGGGCGGCATGAACCACGGCGCAGTGGCGGGAGTGATGCCATAGGGCGCCAACTTGCGATAAGCCTCGCGGATGTCCCGCACAAACTCGTCATGGCTCACTAAGCACGAGTCGCGCCGGTCCCACGGCGCGTACAGCAGATGCCCGTCGCTGTGAGTGCCCACATAGTGGCCCGCACCCACCAGGCGCTTGAGCACATCGGGAAACTGCTCCACAAACGTGCCCGTAACAAAGAACGAGCCGGGCACGCGCGCCTCGTTGAGGGCGTTGAGAATGGCATCGGCACCATCGGCAGTGTCATGAGCCGTGAACACCAGGCTCACCGCCTTGACAGCCGGGTCGCCGCGCACGATGCCGCCGTGGCTGTACACATTGCGACGCTCGCGTCGGTCAATGCCGGCACGCTCAAGCCCTTCACGCCGGTACACCGCCATGGCGTACATCAGCGACGCGGTGCCGTCCATCGTGGGCTCGTTGGTGCTGTAGTCGGCTGTATTGTCGTGATAGACAACATCATCTGGCTGCACGTCATCGTAGGTGCAGCCATGGCGATTGAGGTCATCGTGATTGAGGGTGACACCCTTCAAGCTCCTAAAGATGGTCGCATACACCGGACCGTCGACCAGACCGCCGTAAGGCTGCCCCACGCGCTCCATCACCCAGTTGCTGTGCGGCGCGTGCGGATAAACACCGCCGGCGGGCAGACCCACAATCATTGACGTGCCCCACGGGTTGCAGCCAAACAACCAGTCGCGCAACGCGCCCTCCATGCGCCTGAACGTGACACTGTCGCCGCTCAAAGTGCGGTAGGCGATGCACTGGGTCAACGCCGCCACCGTGAGGTTGTTACTGCACCAGATGCCCGGCACGCCCCACCCGAAGGGGTGGTCGGCGCCACGACGCGCAATGCGAGCCAGACCCTCGCGCATATTGGCTAACGCCCCGTCGCGCAACTTGCCCGGCAACACGCGCGCCATCTCGATGTGGCCATAGTTCAAAAACGGATACCACTGATAGTGGCATGCCGTGTCGGCTCCCATCCAGGGTGTCACCGGCTCTGCCTCGCTATACTTCAGCGCATGCTCCATGTAGCGCTTGTCCTCGGTCAGGCGGTAGAGCTCCATCGCCGCCAACTCCATGTCGTCAACCCAGTTATCCTCAGCGTAGATGTAGGGTGAGACGACACTGACAGTCTGGGTGTTGCCCGGCTTGTCAATGCCGACCTCATACGCCAACCGCGCCTTGGCGGCAATCACTGCGGCGAACTCCGGGTAGTAGGGGCGCAGGGTCTCGGCGCCCAGCGCGAACGACGAGGCAAACTTGCCTGCGGTGCTCGCGGCACCGGTCGTCGCGTTCATGTAGCGCCCGCGCTGCTGCGGTTTCCCGTCAACATAGTACACCGGACGTGCGCCGCCCTTGCCGTAACCGTAGTCGGCAGGGTCGTCCTTGGGCATCTTCATGCCGATGTGGTCGCGGTCGTCAGCTATCTGGTTATACAGGTCGCCCGGCTCGGGATTCATGCGGTTGAGCCAGTCCAAGCCCCACTTAATCTCATCAATTATGTCCGGTATGCCATTGGCACCCGGCTCTCCTGCGGCATCGTAGCGGTCGCCGTAGGCTCGCGGATTGGCCCGATAAGCCTGGCACATCTGGTAGATTGCGGTCGCGCTCGTCGGGGTGTACTGCAACAGGTCGGCGGCATCATGCCAGCCGCCGCGCACGTCAAGGTGCTTGCCCTCGAGCGTGGGGTGATATCGCACGATGCCGTCGTTGACATGGCAACTGTCGTGCTGAAACGGATTGTAGCCGCAACGCTGCTGGCGCATGTACTCGAGCAGATAGTCAGCCACGCCGTCGTACACGTCGGGCGCGATGCGGAAGATGGGTGAGCGTGCAATTCCCTCAATGTCAACATAATATGAGCCCGAAGCCGCAACCTTGCTGAAGTCCAACCTGTAGGTGTGGAACTTGCCGCTGCGGCGGTCCATGCGGTCGGCAGCAGCGGGTATGAGTGTAGCGCGCACTTCGCCGGACATGGCATCAATGAGGCGAAACGACGACGGCGAGTGCGCCTCGCGCGACATCAGCACCGCGACCTTGCTGCTGTGGGGCAGATAGCCCAACTGATTGACACGAATGAAGTTGCATGTTGAAGGTCGCGCCGCAATTCCGGTCTCACCGGCGGCGACACACTGCGGCGGCACAACCATGTCAACGAGTAGCAACACCAACGCTAATAGTATCTTCTTGCTCATTGCGTTGACGATTTTACATTGTTACCTTATTTGCCGTCACCTCGTGCCTGAGGCGATAGTTGTTGCGTAATTGCTCAAAGCACTGCGGCGCCGCCTTGAGTGCCGTGGTGTCCTCCATGGGGTCGTAACTGTCGATGATGTCGCTCCACGACACCCGCTCACACCCGGTGGCGGGTGCAGCCGGCATCTCAATGGAAACATTAAGTCCGAAGTGGCTTGCCAGCGCGCTCAACACCATTGCCGTACCTCGCT
>CAMHDX010000167.1 GCA_946183895.1 uncultured Porphyromonadaceae bacterium
GTGCTTGTAGGGTCGCCCCTCAACGATGGCGAGAGCCAGCTGCAGCACCTCATCGCCGTGAGTTGGATAGATACACGACATCTCGAGCTCGCCGGCGCGTACCGCCTCGATGCCGCCACCCTTGCCCGCCAGGCCGTCCACACCGCAGTATTGGGTGCGGCCTCCACCCAACACGCTGCGAGCTCCCAACGCCATGCGGTCGTTTTGACCGAACACAAAGTCAATGTGTCCCAACGTGTCGCGAGCCGCCTTGACAGCCTCAACGGCACTCTCGCCTGTCCAGTCGCCCTTGAGCGACGCCACCAACGTGATGCCGGGATACTCACGCAATGCCTCAACAAAGCCCTCGTGGCGCTCAATGGCGGGCGACGACCCCTTCAGACCCGTAATCTCCAACACGCGACCGTGACCGGCAAGGCGCTCGCCGACATACTTGCCCGCCACGCGACCAATCTCGCGGTTGTCGGCTCCAATATAGGCGGTGAACTTTTGTGACGATGTCTTGCGGTCAAACACGATTACCGGAATGCCGCTGTCGTAGGCACGGTCAATCGCCGGAGTGATTGTCGCCAACTGGTTGGGCGAGACGATGAGCAAATCAATGCCGCGGTCAATGAACGCGTTGATTTGCTCTACTTGACGCGCATCATCATCGTTGGCACACTCAAACAACAACTCAACGTTGTCGTGAAAATATGCCTCAAGTTGCAACTCGGCATTGAGCTTGTCGCGCCATATATCTTGACTGCACTGTGACACTGCAATCACCAGACTTGATGAAGACTCTCTTTTACTACAACCTGCAAACGCTATACTGAGTACTATCGAAATGCTGATAAATAAAAGACTGCCTTTAATGTGACGGTACATGGTTTTATTAATCTTCAAGCAGGCTTGATTGGTTATTGGTGTTTTAGTTGGTGCAAAGGTAACTATTTTTTATAAGAAAAAACGCATAATCAGCAAAAAAAATATTGTTGCATACGCTTGATAATCGCCACATTAAAGGTTAGACGGCGTTTTGAACAAGCGTGCCGAGTTGACGCTGATGAGGTATGCCAAGCGCTCGGGCGAAGTGCCACGCGCCGCCGCCACGGCATTGAGGACTTGATAAATTGACACGTCAGCATCGTCGGTCTCGATGAGCAGACGCTCATCAGGTGTGAGCCTCAACGCCTCGGCATCAAATCGCGCGCCGTAGCTCAAATAAAAACCCGCATCAAGCAGCATGCGAGCAATGCGCGCTCCACGGCGCATGGCATGGAAGACAACCGGCACCCGATGCGGCGCGGTGTCGCGCCACACATGCAGCAACCGGTCAATAGCGCGCACGCAGTGTATTATCAGCGGCTTGTCAACGCGCTCGGCAAGCGCGATGTGATGGCGAAACAGGCGTTCCTGCTCAGCGAGAGTGTCGGCATGAAGCGCGTCAAGTCCGGTTTCGCCGATGGCGACCACGCGGTCATCAACCGCGAGGCTCTCCAATAGCTCACAATCGGGCTTGTCGGTGTCCCAGGGATGCACACCTGCCGAGTATAGGCGACCGTGCGCAATTAATTGTGCCTGTGCTTGTTGCATACCGGCGGTGACGCGAATGTTGATAATGGCATCCTCGGCATGAACGCGGTGGGTGTGGCAGTCAAGTATCATGGCACGGGGTCATAGCCACTGCCGCCACCGGGACGGCACCGCGACAGGCGCTTGATGGCGAGCCACAAGCCCTTGATGGGGCCGTGCTTGGTTATAGCCTCGATGGCATACTGGCTGCAGGTGGGCGTAAAACGACACACGGGCGGCGTGAGCGGCGAGATGTACCGCTTGTAGAACTTGATGGGTAAGATGAGCAACCACCCGATGAATTTACCGATGATCCTCATTGTTGTCAGGATTGCTATTGCCGGTCATCGATGCCCGGTGCTCGGTCACCGCGCGCGCCACACGCTCGAGCAGGCGCTTGACGCTATGCTCCACTTGGACATAGGGAGCCGGCTTGTTGTCAATATAGATAAAGGCGATGTCCACACCGACGGCGGCATCCTCGCCCGCGAGCACCGCCTCGAGCGCCTCGCGGTGATTGAGGCGATAAGCCTCGCGCACCTGCCGGCGCAGGCGCACACGCCCCACTGCCGTGCGAATGCGCTTTTTGGGTATCGAGATTAAGAAACGCGCCCCGGCATGGTCGTCGGTAACGCGCATCATCGCTCGCAGGGGGAACGCCATGAGCGAACGCCCTGCGGCAAATAGGGTTTCTATCGCGGTGCGACTGCACAGGCGGTCGCGCTTGTATAGCCGGTGGTTCACGTGTCGAAACTCGGGCAATTACTGGTTGTGAGCCGTCAGGTAGCGGTCAATAGCCGCCGGCATTGAGGTCGCCTCCTTGTCAAGCAGCACCTCAGGCACAAGCCCGGCCTCGTTCATCGCGGCTATAGTTGTAGTGCCCATCGCACCCAACACCACGCCGCGCTCAGCGATATCAGGCACATTGCTCAACAACGCCTTCACGCCGGTGGGGGTGAACAGTATCACCATGTCGTAGTCAAACACCTCGTCGTCGCTAAAGTCGTTACTCACAGTGCGATACATCACCGACTGGACGTAGGAGAAGTCCTCCAGTGTGTCAAGCGCGCTGGTCTTAGCGTCGTTGTGCACCTCACTGACGGGCATCAGATAGGTCTCGGCATGATGCTTGTGAATCAAGGGGAACAAGTCCTCAACGTTGCCGGTCTCGCTGTAGAAAATCTTGCGCTTGCGATACACGATATACTTCTGCAAATACAGGGCGATTGCCTCCGAGAGGCAGAAGTACTTCTGCGTGTCGGGCACAGTGAAGCGCATCTCCTTGCACAGGCGGAAGTAGTGGTCCACAGCAGTGCGCGCCGTGAAAATCACAGCAGTGTAGTCAGGCAAATTAATGCGCTGCTTGCGGAATTCTCGCGGAGATAAACCTTCAACTTTAATAAACGGGCGAAACACCACTTCAACATCATGGCGCTGGGCAACATCGTAGTAGGGCGACTTGCCCGAGCCCGGCTGGGGCTGAGAGACAAGAATCTTCTTAACGTTCACTGTATATGCACTTTATATTCAAAAAAACCCGCACAAGAGCCGCACGATTCTAACGAACAAAACGACCGGTGCGATTTCGACGGCGCAAAGGTACAAAATAAATGGCAAACACGATGAAAAATCGTCGAAAAAAATGCGCAAACCCTTTGATATAAACGCGATTCTTACCAAAAAGAAGAGTGCCACAGCGAGCCAAAAAGCAGTCACTTGAAACTGCGGCATACTCACCATCACAGCCACCACAGGCAGCAACAATAACCCCAATAACGCCTGCGACGCCTTGAAGCCGTCAAGCCACAACTTGCGGCTCACCTCGTCCAGAAAAATGTAGCCTAACGTGAAGTAGCCGCCCAACTGAATGAAGTAATAGACCAAGGCGACACCGATGAATGCCGGTATAACCATTGCCGGGCCCGCTGCCGCGGGCACAACAGCGTGCATCAAAGTGTAAGCGTAGGCGACAAATGCCTCGCACACACACATCAGCGTGATTAATGCCGCCAGGATGCTCGTCTCGTTGAAAGTGTGGTCCTCAAACAGGTTCTCGCGACGACGCGTGCTGAACAGGTTGTGGAAAATGTTATCAAAATACTTGTAACCCACACGATAGCTCAGCAACACAAACAACACCGCACCCACCAGCAGGCCCACCGCAAGACTGTCACCCAGAGGCGATTGCGCGCCGGCTCGCGGCATGGGTGCCGACACGGGCGCCTGCACCACGGCACGTAGCGACGCGCCGGCAGGCACACTATCAGGCATGGAACCGGCGAGAGTGTCCACTGCGGCCGTGTCAACAAGCGCGGCGAAATGCTCCACATGCTGCGGAGCATAAGGCACCGCCTCCACGGCTCCAAGGCTATCCACGGGTATTTGCGGCACTGTATCCCTCATGGGTTATCGTCCCTCCCGCGGCTTTAATTTCTGGTCCAAGTAGGCAATGGCGGCATCGGCATCAGGCACCAATGTGAACAACTCGTCAAAGCTGTTGCCACGCATCAGGTGCTCATCGGCG
>CAMHDX010000168.1 GCA_946183895.1 uncultured Porphyromonadaceae bacterium
TCAACAAGATATCCGATTAGCCAGCAATAATACGGCGAGACAATCCAGACCGTGCCTCAATCACTGCGCCGGCTTAATCGCCTTGACCATTAATTGGAACGACTTGGAACTGCGACGATGTGTCTCCTCGATGGTATAGCAAATGTCAAACGGCTCGCCGCTCTCGACCAGCGGGAACATCTCCGCCATGCCAAATCCGATGCCGTGATAAACATGAGTGGTACTATCGTCGACAATCTCAAACTTGATGTGCTCATTGCTGTGCCCCACCAGATGACTGGTGCCGGCATTGCGCACGCCACGTGAGACAAATACCGGCAGTGGGTTGCCGGGTCCGTAGGGATTGAACATGCGCAGGCACCGCAGGAAGTCGTTATTGATCTCAGCTAATTGCAGCTCGCAGTCAATGTCAATGGAGGGAGTCACTTGGTCGTCCGCAATGTGCGCCTCAACATATTCGGTCAAGCGCCTGCGGAACTCGTCAATGTTCTCCTCGCGCATCGAGAGGCCCACAGCGTTGGTGTGGCCGCCAAAGGTCTCGAGCAAGTCACGGCACGACTTGATGGCACTGTAGATGTCAAATCCGCGCACCGAGCGCGACGACCCTGTCGCCAGACCATTGCTCTTGGTCAGCACCACCGATGGTCTGAAGTACAACTCGGCGAGCCTCGACGCGACAATGCCGATAATGCCCTTGTGCCACCCTGCATCATAAATTACGATAGGCTTCTTGCCCTCCAACTTCTGGCGGTGGCGCTCAATGATCTCGTTCGCCTCGATCGTGATTTGGCGGTCTAACTCCTTGCGCTCGTGGTTGTAACGGTCAATGCGCTTGGAAATCTCCATCGCCTTGACCGAATCCTGCGTGACAAGCAACTCAACACTCTCGCCCCCGCTCTCCATGCGCCCCGACGCATTGATGCGAGGACCAATCTTGAAGATAATGTCACTGATGGTCAGCTCCTTCTTGCCCAGGTTGCAAAGCTTGATGATACTGCGCAACCCGATGTTGGGCGATGTGTTGAGGCGCTTGAGGCCATAGTAGCACATCACACGGTTCTCGTCGGTGAGGGGCACAATATCGGCGACAATACTCACAGCCACCAAGTCTAACAGGTTGTTTAACTCGTAGTGACTGACAAAGTTATTGCTGATGGCGAACGCCTGCATGAACTTGAAGCCCACACCACAACCCGACAGCCCCTTGAAGGGGTATCGGTCGGTGGGCAACTTGGGGTTGAGGATAGCAACCGCCGGCGGCAACTCATCATCGGGCACGTGGTGGTCGCACACGATAAAGTCAATGCCCAGCGACTTGGCATAGGCAATCTCATCAATCGCCTTGATGCCACAGTCAAGCACGATAATCAGGCTCACCCCGATGGACTTGGCGTAGTCGATGCTTTGAATCGAAATCCCATATCCCTCGTCATCGCGCGTGGGGATATAATACACCAAGTTGGAGTAAAACTGACGCAAATACCGATATACAAGCGCTACAGCCGTCGTTCCGTCGACGTCATAGTCGCCATATATCATAATTTTTTCTTTGCCTCCAAGAGCCGAATTGAGCCTCTCGACCGCCCGTTCCATGTCCTGCATCAGGAATGGGTCGTGCAATTGGCTGAGTGACGGGCTGAAAAAAGCCTGCACGTCCTGCTGTGAAGCGATACCACGCCTCACCAGCAGACGTACAACCGCCGGGCAACGCGTGAACCTTGTCACGAGCTGCGCCTCGAGTTTGCGTTCTTCGGATGTTAGAGGTAAGTAATTCCATTTACTTATCATCTATGTCGTTTTTATTATTGTCACGAACGCTTGGCTTTACTCACCATCACAATGTCACATCGCTTCAATTGCGCGGGTTATGCACAGGCACACACCCTTGAGCAAGGACAATTGGGACAGCACGATCGCTATCAATGTCGGTAGGATAAGTAGGGAATGGTTTATACACCTTATCATGGGCGACACACAATACTATTGCGCATCCCCAAATGGCACCTAACTCCCTCAAAACTATTATCTGTCAGTGTCTTGCCGGTTTTCGTTAGCAAGACTGGACAACCGACACGGTGTCACTCGTTAAGCCAAATATGTACAATTTTTGCAAAATTAAGTTTTTTTATCCATTTTACCAAATAATGTGATACTTTTTTCTTGAAAAAATACATGCGCGTCTTCGGTGCGCGTCTTCGGGAACCTGTCCAACCGATAGTTGCGATAGATGTTATAGGTTCGGAAAAATCAAAGCAAGCTTTGCTTTTTCGCTCACCTTGCACTACCTTTGCAGTATAAAACAATGTTGAATTGAACAATGATTAAGAATATCATTATCCGAGCTATCTCAGGAGCGGTTTATATCGCGTTGATAATCACATCGCTACTGCTCTACCCTAACTCCAATATCGTGTTCAATGTCATTTTCCCGGTCTTTATAGTGATCGGCCAGCTTGAGCTGTTCAAGATGTTTGACACGATGAATGATGAGTCGTCACGGTCGTGGATTGTAACCGGACTGGACCTGGCCGGAGGGTTGATAGTGTATGCTACAATGCGTATGGCTCTGAACAATGTGTCGTCAGGGCTCTTAATGTTGCCGATCGCCATGTACCTGGTTGTGAGGCTTGTCATTCAGCTGTATCGGCCGTCGCTCAATGCGATGCGCAGCTTGAGCGCGTCGTTCATGAGCTTGGCGTACATCGCGTTGCCTGTCGCGTTGCTTAGCCTGATTATTGACATGACGTCGTCCAAATTGTTGTTGGGCGTGTTTGCCTTTATTTGGCTTAACGACACCGGCGCGTTCCTGACCGGTGTGGCATGTGGACGGCACAAGCTATTTGAGCGCATCTCGCCCGCCAAGACTTGGGAGGGATTTGTGGGCGGTGTGGCGTTCACGGTGCTATTCGCATGGCTGACGACCGTGTGGCACAGTGAGTGGTTCGGTACACCCGAGGCGCCGGTGTGGATGGGTCTCGCTGTTGTGGTGGCTCTGAGCGCCACGCTTGGCGATCTGGTCGAGTCCCTGCTCAAGCGCACTGCCGGTGTTAAGGATAGCGGCCACCTCATCCCTGGGCATGGCGGCATCCTGGACCGCATTGACAGCTTGTTGTTGGTGTCACCGGCGGTGGTGATTTATCTTTCGATACTATTAGGTATTTGACTCACTGTCATCAATGGTGATGTCTGATGTTTGGCTATTAATCGTTTTGTTTGATGTAATCATGAAAAAGTATTATAAGTTACCCATCGTTGCCGCAGTCGCATTGTCGTTGACGCTGAGCAGCTGCATCGGCAGTTTCTCGCTGTTTAACAAGGTCAAGGCATGGAATGAAACTGTGTCTGATAAAAAGTGGGTTAATGAGGTGGTATTTGTCGCCTTCTGGATACTGCCGGTGTACGAGTTGACCGGAATAGCCGACCTCCTGGTCATGAACTCAATTGAATTCTGGAGTGGCGACAATCCTGTTGATGAGAATGTGGTGGATGTTGACGGCAAGCACGCACACTATCGCATTGAGACCAATCGCGACGGATACACCATCACCAATCTCACTACCGGTGATGTCACTCGCCTCAACTTTGATGCCGAGGGCAAGACTTGGAGCGTGATGCACGATGGAGAACTTGTGCCATTCTTGACATGGGTTGACAATGAGCACGTTGCGGTGCCCGATGCCGACGGGTCGTGGCGCGTGATGTCGCGTGCCGACACCGGCTACTATGCCATGGGGCGCTAACGGGCGGCTCGGCGATACAAATAAACGGCGATGAATGTGTACACGACATTGGGTATCCACATCGCCACCCGTGCCGATGTCATGCCACTGACGGCAAACGAGCTGGTGACAGCCATGAACAAGATGTAGCTGAAGCTCAGGAACAGTCCGATGCCGATGTTCACACCCATGCCGCCTCTCACCTTGCGTGACGACAGCGACAGACCTATAATGGTCAAAATAAACGCTGCCGCGATCATGGCAAAGCGGCGCTCATACTCAATCTCGAAACTTTGAATGTTGGCGACACCTCTCATGCGTTGATTGTCAATGTAGCGCTT
>CAMHDX010000169.1 GCA_946183895.1 uncultured Porphyromonadaceae bacterium
CAATGTGGCTGAATAGCAGGGGGTGGGCGTTGACTGCCGTCATCACGGCGCGGCGCAGGCGCTCGCCGTCAAGGCTGCCGTCTAGGGTGTACAGGTAGGGGACAACGTACAGGTTCTCATCTGGACGGGCGATGCACGCGGCATATAGCTCGTACTGGCTGCGAGTGAGCGGGGCGGACTGTTGCATGGCGTTTACTCGAATTTGAACAGGTTGATAAATCCGGTCATCTTGAACACGTTGAGGATGTCGTCGTTCACGCCGCGGAGCGTCACCGAGCCGCCGGCTGCCATGGCGCGCTTGAGTAGCGCCAACAGCAGGCGCAACCCGCTCGACGAGATGTACTCCAGGCCCTTGCAGTTAAGCACGATGGGCTTGTCGACAGCGGCGTGCAGCGGTTGCAACTCTTGCTCAACGGTGGCGGCTGCCGCCGTGTCCAGTTCTCCCTCCAGTGTGGCAATCATCTTGCCGTCAATCTCTTGAATGGTTGTTTTCATCTTTCTATTTATTTGTTGTTTTACTTATTTTATTTTCTTAACCATGGTCAGCACGTTGCGGTGGTCGATGCGCTCGTAGTTGATGGTGTCCATCAGCTGACGCACCAGGTGGATGCCCAGTCCGCCTATGGCGCGCTCCTCGACGCTGAGACTGGTGTCGGCGTCGGGCGCGTCGGTGGGCGCGAAGGCGCCGCCGCTGTCAATCACGGTCCACCTTATCTTGCTCTCGCTCACCGCTGCCTTGACCTCGATTGTGCCTTGCTCGCCGGCGGGGTAGGCGTAGTTGATCACGTTCACCACGACTTCCTCGATAGCGAGACGCATCTGCCGGTACACGCTCTGCTCGATGCCTGCATCGGTGCACACGCCTTTGATGAACTCGCCCAGGCGCTCGACCTCGCCGATATCGTTGCTCAGCGTGAGCTCGCGCTCCAGGCGGTACTCCTCGCGGGGACGGCCGTTGTAGCGCACTGCCAGCATGGTGATGTCGTCGCTCTGCTCGGCGGCTCCGGCAAACCGGCGCACGCCGGCGATGACTGCCTTGAGCATCGCTTGGGGCGATGCGCTGACATCGGCTGCCAGCACGCGCTGCAACCGCTCCATGCCGTACTGGCGGTGGTCGACATTCTTTGCCTCGGTCACACCGTCGGTGTACAGCAGCAGTGTGGTGCCGGGCTTCAGCGTCATTTGCTCGCCCTCATATTGCCAGTCGCCCATCACACCCAAGGGCAGATTGGACTTCACCGACAACGGCTCTATGGCATTGTGGATGATGAGCGGGGTGTCGTGGCCGGCGTTGCAGTAGTGCAACCGTCCGGTGGGCAGGTCGAGCACGCCTACAAAGAAGGTGACAAACATGCCGCTGCGGTTGTGCTGGCACGACACATCGTTCACCGCCTGCACGATGCGCGCGGGGTTGCTCTCGCGCGAGGCGATGCTGCGAAACAGAGAGTGGGTCACTGCCATCACCAGCGCGCTGGGCACGCCCTTGCCGCTCACGTCGCCGATGCAGAAGTATAGCTTCTCGTCGCGCACCAGGTAGTCGAACAGGTCGCCGCCTACGGCTTTGGCGGGCTCCAGCGTGCCTGCCACGTCGACCTCGGCGCGCGTGGCGAGTGCCACGGGCAGCATCTCGCTCTGGATGGAGTGCGCCACGCGCAACTCGCTGTCGGTGCGCTCCTGCGACAGCTCGGCATCGTGCAGACGCTTGTTGCTGCGCATGAAGCGGTACAGAATGTAGCCCATCAGCACAAAGCCTACCAGCATCAGCAGCATCATGCCCCACATCTGGCGGTACAAGTCGCCGTAGACCTCGTCGTCGTAGCATACCAGTGCTATCTGCCAGTGCGGATTGCCGCGCATGTGGGCGTAGTAGATGTAGCCGTCGCGACCGTCTACTGAGCTCTCAAAGGTGACCACGCGGGTGCGACCGCGTGAGCCTAACCTGTGCTCCACGGTGCTGTCGTTAATCAGCTTGACGGCTTGCTCGATGTCGTGATGGCGCGGGTGGTCCTTGGCGGGACCGGACACCAACGCGCCGCCCTCGGTGAGCAGCATGTTGAACGACGAGGGCAGGTAATGGCGGGCGTTGAGCGTGTCGCCGAGCCAGCGCAGCGACATGTCGAGCCCGAACACGCCGTACACTTGATGCTCATCGTCGTGCAGCGGCAGTGAGTATGTGGTGATGTCACAGTCGAGCAGGTCGTCGTGGTAGGGGTCTGCCCACGCCGTGCTGTCGCCGTCGAATGCTTTCTTGAAAAATTCCATCCGGGTGTAGTCGTGGGTGGCGCTCGAGAGCTGGATGCGCCGTATGGTGTCGCCGTCGCGATAGACGTACGGCTCGAACAACCGCGTGTCATCAAAGTAGTACGGCCGGTAGGCGACTGCGCAGCCTTGCAGGTCCTTGCCACTGCGCAGCACCCACTCTAATGCGTCGTAGATCGAGTCGCGGTCGTCGGCGTTGCGCTTGATGTCCCACACGTGGTGCAGTAGCGTGTTCTCATACATGTTGAACGTGCCCTTGATCGAGATGGCCTTGACCAGCAGATGGCTCAACGCTAACTGCTCGGCCTCTTTCTCTATCATGCTGCGCGTGTTGTAGTACTGCAACGCGGCGATGCCTTGTATCATCACCGCGGCGACAAAGATGAGCAGGCTGATGCCGATGCGCCTGTGCAGCCAGTCAAGTAGTGTGCGAAACCATGTCATAGCCGTCTTTTACCATTTGGTTGTGAATATCCGTGGACTGACGTTGAGCGACAACCATGCCCAGTGCAGGTTGCGGTCGGTGTCTACCCTCTTGAGGTGCTCCATCGTCTTGGACCCGTGCATGTAGGTGTAGCCGGCTGATACCTTGACTTCCTTGATGATCTGGAACCCTACTTGCAACTCCATCTCGTGACCCAGCGTGCGGTTCAAGCCTTTGTCCTCAAGGCTCGTGGCGGTGGCGAAGTAGTGGTACGCACCGTCAAGCGTCAGCCGCTCGATGGGCTGGTAACTCACCCCGCAATACAGGTTCTGCAAGCCGGGCGTGAACCCGTTGATGTACGTGCTGAGGTAGAAGAAGTCCATCGCGCCGTAGAACTTGTGATGCGAGCCGTACACGGGACTGAAGCCGCGTATCACGTCGTGTCGTATCAGACCCAACCCGCCACCGGGCGGCACGGCGAACTTCTTGTCGCCGCTCAGGTAGTCGTAGCCTACGCGCAGTGCCCACTGTCTCGATGGCCTGTACTCGCCCTTGTAGCTCATCATCCATGCCCTGATGGGGGTCTTGTACTCGTTCTTGCCGGTCTGGTAGTAGAACGAGCCTTCGACCGACCACCGCTGCGGTGCGTAACGTACGTACGTGCCGAACAGCTGCTGATGGTAGGTTCTGTCAACATCGTCATCGCTATCGTCAGCGCCTTGCATGCCGGTGTTCATAAACAGCAACGATATGCCTATCGGTACCTTCCTCGGCGCATAGTGGTACCACGCGCCCTGCATCGTCTTGTAGGGCTTGTCGCCGTTGACGTATTTTGTGCCGCCGTTCACGCTCACGGCGTTCTGGTTGTAGGCGGCAAACACGTGAAAACGGTGCTGCTCGCGCTCGATGCCGAGCTTGAGCAGGTCGTGATACATCGCCGCCATCGCCCAGTCGTTGCTGCCGATGATGCGCTCGTCGTCGTAGCTAAGCACCTGACGTCCCACGCGCGCGAACATGCCGTTGCGGGCCGTCAACTGCGCCCATGCCTCGTACAGGTTGAACGAGCCTTTGCCGGACTGGCCCCACACGCCGTTGTGCTGAGCCGTGATGCGCGCCGAGATTATGGGCCGCTCGTAACTCACGCCCAAGCGCGTGCGGGCCAATATAAACGCGGCCTTGCCCTCGCTGTTGCCCTCATCGTTTTCGGGCAACCCGCCGCGACGCAGCTCGCCACGGGTCATCAGCGACGCGTCTATCGTGAACGTGTTTACTTTCTCGTCCTGCGCCACGACATTCATGGCACTCATGACTATGATTATCAAAAGTAGGCTTCTCTTCATCGCGGTATAATGAATTATGGCTAAT
>CAMHDX010000170.1 GCA_946183895.1 uncultured Porphyromonadaceae bacterium
TTGGTGTGCACATCATATCGCCCGTTGCGACTGGTCAACTCGGTCTCGTTGCGGTCATCGCGCAGCACCCCGCCGTCAAAGTAGAAGCCTTGCCCATTCTGCACGTCGTAGTCAAGGCTATCGGTGAGCAAGACAGCGTTACGGTTCTCGAGGCGCACATGATGGCGCAGTTGAGCCAGTTGCACCTCGCCGATATAGTGCAACACGTCAGCGTAGACAAACAGGGTGTCACCCTGGGTCATGCGCACGTTGCCAAAGGCGTCAAGCGAGCTGGTCTTGTCGTAGAAGTGAGCGCTGTCGCAGTACATATACATGTCGGCACGACGAAACCGCACATTGCCCTTGAGCACCTGGTATTCAGAGCTCTGCGCTTCATTGGCGAGCAACGAGTCGGCATGCTCGATGAACACGCGGTTCATCTGGTAGCGGTCAGCGGAGGGAATTTGCGGCTCAAACTGCTTGGATGGTTGAGCAGCCCACAATCCCGGAACTATAGCACACAACACAAGCGTGGTCACCGCTGCCAGCGGTGACCATCGCATTGCGCTTATCGTCTTGCTATTCCGTTCTCTTTGTGGCATCTTGATTGAACCAGTCGTACTTAAACTCACAATCGCGCCATCCCTCCTCAATGTAGACGTGGGTAGTGCGCTGTTTTTCTTTTATCCAATCGCGTATTATGTGTTCCTTGCGCTCGCCTTCACACATCTCTTTGATGGTCTGGTAGTCCTCGGCAAGGTCTGCCTTGTGGCCATCAATGCGTTCCATGAGCTTGACGATGCACACCTGGTCACGACGCGTCTTGCTATTGGTCATCACGAATGGTTTGCTCACATCGCCCGGCTGCATGCCGTCGATGAGCTTGCCAATCTCGGCGGGCAGTTGCTGCATCTCGAACCGGTTGGTATGCGTTTCCTCGTTGAGCATGATGCCGTCGTTGTTGCGCGAATCCTTGTCCTGCGAAATCATGAACGCGGCTTGCTTGAAGGTGATTTTGCCGTTAACGATGTCGTTGCGCACGGTGTCCAGGCGGTTCAGGGCGTCTATCAGGTCCTTGTCCGACACCTTGGGGCGCAACAAGATGTGGCGCGTGTTGATGCGGTCGCCACGCTTCTCGATGAGTTGGATGATGTGGTAGCCGTCCTCAGCCTCTACGATGTTACTCACTCGCTTGGGGTCACTCAGGTTAAACGCCGCTGTGGCATACTCCGGCAGCAGAACCGAGCGACTTTGAAAACCTGTCTCACCACCGTACACACTCGTCGCCTGGTCCTCGCTATAGAGGATTGCCAGCGTGGAGAACTCACTCTCACCGGAGTTGACGCGATTGGCATAGTCGCGCAACCGCGACTTGACATCGTCAATCTCCTGCTGTGGAATGACGGGATTGACTGTGATGAGTTGCACCACCACTTGCAGCGGAATGTAGGGCAACGAGTCCTTAGGCACAGTGTTGAAGAAACGCCGCACTTCGCCCGGAGTGGACTTGACCTTCTCGGTCAAGTTGCGCTGCACCATTTGCACCGCATACTGGTCACGGAACATGTCAGCCAGCTTCTCACGCATCTGCGGCAATGTCTGGTGGAAATATTCCTCTACCTTCTCGCGCGAGCCCAGGTTGGCGATATAGAAGTTGATGCGGCTGTCAACTTCCTTAATGATTTGAGCCTCTTGCACCTCGATTGTGTCCAGTTTGGCCTGATGCAGGAACAATTTATTGATCGCCATCTGCTCCGGTATCACACAATAGGGATTGCCGTTGAGCTCCATGCGCTCATATTGCATGTTGAGGTATTGTTCCTCAATCTCGCTCTTGAAGATGGGTTCGTCGCCCACGACCCACGCGACCTCCTCGGCGACATTGTTTTGGGCACACAAACCCAAGCACATCGCCACGTTAGCCACCACGAGCAGGGCTCTACGCCATGTTGTCATCAATTTCATCACTGTTATTAAAGTGTGTCAAGGGTGTCACTTGGTTGATTTCAACGAGTTGAGCACCTTGTTGTTAATCTTCACGGGATACTTGGCACGCAGCTCCTCGATCCAGCGCTTTTCGAGCACATCTTGATAGTCGCCGGTCACACGACCGCGCACATCGTTGAGCGAAGTCGGTTGGAATATCAGACCGCCGTCCAGCACCATTGCCTCGCTGTAGCTCTTGTAGGGCATCTCGCCGCGGGGGACACCAAAGCACAGGTAGTCCGCCAGCTTGTTCTCACCCTTAGCCACGGTCATGCGGTCCATCTTGATGGCGGGGGCATGGGCGCGAGCCAAGCGCAGTGTGATAGTGTCAAGCGGCAGGCTCTGGGCGCGCATGTCGGCCAACTCCTGCTTCACCACATTGAGCACGCTGTCGTTGCGTGCGCTCAGGATGATGCCTTTGAAGCGCGGCGCGTCCCAGGCATACTTCGCCTTGTTTGCCTCATAGTATTGCTGCAACCCGAGCGTGTCAGCCGACGCGCCGCTCCACACACGACGGTCGCTGATCTCGAACAGCAACATTCCGTCGCGATACTCGCCAAGCAGATTGCGGAAGTCGGCGTTGTCGTTGATGATATTGGCGGTATAGTGCTCCATCACAGCGTCATCTGCCGCCTTGACAAAGGTTTGCTTGATATAGGTGGCAGCAATCTTCTTGTCGGTAATCGGCGCGGCATTGAGGCTTGACGCCAAGTCAGCCACTGTGACCTTCTTGCCGGCAAATGAGCACACCTCCTGCTTGCTCTTACCCAGCACGTTCTGCACAAAGTCTTGGTTATAGTTGGCACTCGACAATGCCTTGTCCAGGTACTTGTCCAGACCTTTATTCAACTTGAAGCCGTACTGGACCTTCATGCGGTCAATCACAGCTTGGCGCGGCGCGTTGCTCAGAGCGGGGTCCTGCTTGATTGCCTTGACAAGGTTGTCGTGCATTGCGGCAAACGACTCGGTGGGCCTTGCATCCAACTTCTTGAGGATGTGGAAGCCGTAAGGCGACTCGAAGGGCTCGGAGAACTCACCCACCTGCATGGCGAAGGCGCGGTTCTCGTACTCCGGCACCATCCTGCCGCGGCCAAACCACGGCAGCTTGCCGCCATTGTATCGCGTCTGCAGGTCGTCGCTGTTGCGCAACGCCAACTCGGCAAAGTCGCCGCCGGCCTTAAGCGAGTCGTACACCAACTCCAACGCGTGGCGCATCACCTGCTTGACGCTATCGCTGCGGTCGCCAAAGTACATCTTGATGATGTGGGCGGTTAGCACTTGGCCCTCATCGGGACGACTATTGTTAACCCGAATCATGTGGATGCCGTACTTCGTGGCAAACGGACGCGAAATCTCGCCCACCGGCGTGTCGAACACCACCTGCTCGAACTCTGACGGGAAGACACCGGCGTTGATGTAGCCATAGTGGCCGAAGTTGCGATTCACGGTCGGGTCTGACGAGTTGTGAACCGCCACGCTGTCCCACAATTGACCGGCAAGGATGAGCCCTCGCAGGCTATCCATGCGCGCGATTTGCTGCTGCTCCTGCTCGAAGGTCTTGCCCGGCGGCAGCATCATGTGGTCAATGTCCACATTGCGGGTGTAGCGCGAATAGATCTCACGCGCCTTGTCCTCAATCACCGAGCTGTCGGCAAGGAACGGACCGATGATGTCGTTGCGATAACCCTCAAACTCACTGCGGAATGCCGCAGTAGTGTCAATACCGGCTGCCTCGGCATCTGCCACCTTGAGTTTATAGACCACATAGCGGTCCAGATACTTGTCAAGTGGCTCTTTATTAACTTGTTGTTGAGAGTTCTTGTTGTACAAGTAGTTGAACTCACTCAACTTCACGTCGTGACCGTTAATAGTCATCAAGACAGGATCGGTCGCCGCGACCGCCAGCATCGTTACCGCGACAAGAGCAAGCGATAACACTAGTTTACTCTTATTCATTTTGTGATTTTATTGTTCTGTCTAATCAATAATATATCTTGAATAACGTGGTGTTCTCGATAAAATTGTATCAATTCACAACTGCGGTGGCAAATTTAGGATTTGTTTAGACTGTT
>CAMHDX010000171.1 GCA_946183895.1 uncultured Porphyromonadaceae bacterium
GCGACGAGACCGAGAAGATGGCTCGCTACATGAAGCAGCTCAACAGCGTCTATGAGCGCATGATCAAGGCGATGACCATGAACATGGCCCGCCCCATGGGTGCCGCGATGCCCGATAACGACAGTTTCAACATCCCCTCGGGCGATGAGTAATAATGCGATAAGTACACGATATGGCAGCAGGTAAAAACCAGTCAATCGGGCGCATGTCGGCGCGCCAGAGGATGATTAACATGATGTATATCGTCCTCACCGCCATGCTCGCTCTCAACGTGTCGTCAGACGTGCTCAACGGCTTTAGCCAGGTGGAGGACGGCTTGTCACGCACGGGGCGAACACTGACCGCGCGCAACATGACGCTGCTCAGCCAGCTCGAGGAGTTCAACAAGAAAAATCCCGAGAAAGCCAAGCCCTGGCTTGACAAGGCCAACGAGGTGCGTCAAACCAGCGACGCGCTGTTCAACTATATCGACTCGCTCAAGACCGAGATTGTCACCCTTGCCGACGGCAAAGGGGCTGACCACCACAACATTGTCAACAAGGACAACCTTGACGCCTCGTCACAGGTTATGCTTGGCGCCCGCGGCGGCAAGGGACAGGTGCTGCGCACGCGCATTGACCAGTACCGCAGTTACATCACCTCGTTCATCAGCGACGAGGCTAAGCGTGCCAATATTGAGGGCGCGTTGTCGACCACAATAGCCAGCGAGGCAGGTGGCGAGGGCAACAACAAGAAGTGGGAGGAGACCATGTTTGAGAACATGCCCGCCATCGCCGCGGTCACGTTGCTGAGCAAGCTGCAGAACGATGTGCGCTATGCCGAGGGCGAGGTTCTCAACCAGATAATCGACAATGTGGACCTGGGCGACCTGCGTGTCAACCTGGTCAACGCGTTTGTGGTGCCGCAGTCGCGCATCGTCATGCGCGGCACCAAGTACTCCGCCAACATCGTGCTGGCGGCGGTCGACACCACGCAGCGCCCGGTTGTGTATATCGGCGGCTCTCGACTGGGCAACGACAAGGGCCTCTACGAGGTGGGTACCACCAAGGCGGGCACCTACGACTACAGCGGCTACATTGAGGTGTTGGGGCGCGACGGCACGACCACGCGCCGCGACTTCAAGTCAAGTTACACGGTCATCGACCCCTTGGCAACGGTGTCAGCCACAATGATGAATGTGCTGTATGCCGGCATTGCCAACCCCATCTCAATCGCCGTGCCGGGTGTGCCCGAGGGCTCAATCAGCGCCACGATGACCAATGGCTCGCTCACACGCAACGGCAACGGCTGGGTGGCTCACCCCACCCAGGTGGGCGCCGAGTGTGTCATCACTGTCACTGCCGAGATGGACGGGCAGCGCACGAGTGTGGGCACAACGTCCTTCAAGGTGCGCAAGTTGCCCGACCCGACACCCTACATTGCCTATAGTGACGCCAAGGGACAAGCCAGCCGCTATCTGGGCGGGCGTGGCTTTGCCAAGGCCTTGCTGCTGGGCGCCGGTGGCATCGGCGCCGCCATTGACGACGGCATCCTCAACATTGAGTATCAGGTGCTGAGCTTCGAGATGGTGCGATTTGACCAAATGGGCAACGCGCTGGTCGAGCGCTCGGCGGGCAGCAAGTTCAGCGAGCGCCAGGTGAGTGCCATCAAGCAGTTGCAGCGTGGCAAACGCATCTACATCAACCACGTGCAGGCCAAGGGTCCCGACGGCATCACCCGCGACCTGCCCACTAGCATGGAGATTATTATCAACTGACATTCAGCGTGATAAACTAGTGATATCAATAGTCAATCTATATCAATCTGTTTTAAATCTGTAGACCGATGACTAAAAAGATAATATTGGGCATCACACTCGCCTGCCTGAGTGCCGGCGTGAGTGCTCAAGTGGTGAAGAAAACCGGCGATGACCGCAAGAAGAAGGAGGATGCGGGTGTCGTGATTACCGACCGCCAGCAGGACTTCTTCAAGGTGAACGAGGTGAGCGACGCTGACCTCGACTGGATGAAGATTGTCTATCGTCAACTGGACTTGACGGTGGGGCGCAATCCGGCTCTGTACTATCCCGAGATGCCTAATGCCGATGGTCAGAATCTGTTCTTCATCATCATGCGGCTTGTGGCGGACGGCAAGGTGAAGGCCTACGAGTTTCTCGATGGCCGCGAGATGTTTACGCCCGAGTTCGAAATCAACGTGGGCGACATGCTCGACAACCAGCACATCATGTACACCGAGGCGAAGGGAAGCACCGAGAAGAACCGCCGCTATGCCATCGAGGATGCCGACATCCCCGGCAACGAGGTCTTGTCCTACTACATCATCGAGCGTTGGGAGTTTGACCGCCGCTCCAACAAGATGCGGACAACCGTCGATGCCATCTGCCCCGTGGCGCACCGCATGGACGACTACGGCGGCGAGGCGTTGCGCTATCCCATGTTCTGGGTCAAGCTCAACGACATCCGCCCGTATCTGGCTCAGCAGTATGTGTTCACCGACGACGACAACAACCTGCCGCGCTACAATCTGGATGACTTCTTTAAGCTCGGCCTCTACACCGGCGAGATTTATAAGACCAAGAATATGCGCAACCTCACCTTGATGCAGCTGCATCCCGAGGAGGAAGCCCTCAAGCACGCTCAGGACAGCATTGAGCGCCGCCTGCGCGCCTTCAATACCGAGCTGTGGGTGCCTGACCGTGAGGAGCTCCTGGCGCGCGAGCAAGCCAAGGCGGCACTTGACGAGGATGGCGAGGAAGGCGAGGAGGGTGAAGGCGGAGCGGCTGTGGCTGCCGCTGCCAAGAAGAAGGACGAGCCCACCCGCTCGACCAAGCGAGGCTCCAAGAGCACCAAGTCAAAGCAGCCCAAAATCAAGCAGCGCAAGGTCAAGCAAACCAGTGTGGCGACACGCAGTGTTCGCGACCGCAAACGATAACTTGAATCAGCCTCACGCAAGCCAATGGGTGAGGCTGATTTTTGACTTAACCACTACTAAACCTGCATTTATGAGACCACTATTCCTGATATGTAACGACGACGGCTACGGCTGGCGAGGCCTTGAGACGCTTGCCGCCGTGGCACGCGAGTGTGACGCCGATGTGGTTGTCGTCGCCCCGGACCGCCATCAGAGTGCCAAGGCGAGTGCCATCACCATCGCTGTGCCCCTGCGGGCCGAGGTTGTGCACGACGAGCCGGGCTACAAGGTCATTACCGTTAACGGCACACCTGCCGACTGCGTCAAGCTGGCGCTTGACCAGCTGCTTGACGGGCGCGTGCCCACCCTGTTGCTCACCGGCATCAATCATGGCTACAACAACGGCATCAACACCCACTATAGCGGCACGATAGGCGCGGCAATGGAGGGCACGGCGCACCATGTGCCGGCAATCGCGTTCAGCCTCGGCGACCACGACCCCAATGCCGACATGGAGGCTTGCAAGCCATGGTTGCGACTGGTCATCGAACACGCCTTGGCTCATCCGTTTGCGCCCGATGTGTGCCTCAACGTCAATATCCCCTGTGGCGAGATTAAGGGGTTGCGGGTGACAAAGGCTGACACCGGACGCTGGATGGGCGAATTCAAGCCCTCGGTCGATGGCTATGGCAGGACAGTCTACTGGGTGACAGGTGACTACCAGGTGGCGGACCCGACCGATACCGACACCGATATCTACTGGAACAACAACGGCTACATCAGCATCGTGCCGTGCCAGCTTGACCGCACCGCACATAGCTACCGCGCCGCTCTCGATGCCCTCAACCGCGACTTCTGACACCCCACCGCCGCCCCCGTGCGGCAGCTGGACGTATGTTGCGTGCACCTCTCCAAAGAGATGCACGCAACAATACACTTGATGAAACAGGTATGGTTAGTTGCCGAGGCGTGAGCGTTCTTCCTGACCGGCGCCGGTTCCCTTGTATTTGCTTTGTGTGGCGTTGAACTTGTAGCGCACGGTGACCTGGAGCTCGCGCGAGTCGCGGTGTCGCGCCTGGCACATGTTGCGTAAGCCATAGTGCAGCTGCACCTTTTCTTGTGCGT
>CAMHDX010000172.1 GCA_946183895.1 uncultured Porphyromonadaceae bacterium
CACTATGGGTGGTTGCCCACTGTGATGAGGCACATCGGTTTTATACCCCGTTTTATCAAACGCAAACTAACCCAAAATCAAGCACAACAATGAGTATTATGGTTTTCAAAACGTCAATACAGCGGCATGGGGTTGCTGTGATTGACATTACAGCTGAAATTATCAAAGGTTTGTCGCCCAATGCAGGCGAGGGTCACGCGATTATCATGTTGTGTACCGCCGGCGAGGCGTGGGCTGAGTACAACATGGAGTTGATTCACATCGTGCCACACTCCAGGGTGAGCATGGCGCAATTGAGGCTATCGACTTATTCGCGTGTGAGCCCTGACTTTGAAGCCATTGTGGTGGTTGTTGACAACACCCTGTCGCTGGATGCCGCGGTGGGTATCAGCTCCGACTTGCTGCAGCTGGTGAGTGAGCGTTCGGTGAGCGCGATTGACGACGAGGGAGACTGGAACTTCCTGCTATCGTTGACCACGGCGCTGCGCCGCCATTGTGCCGTCGACCCGCTAGTGACCGCCAAGCCGCTGAGCGTGTTGCTGGTGCGCTCGTTCCTGCTTGCCATGGCAGGCATGGCGATGCGTAATGAGGACAAGCGCAAGCCGACGGTCTATGGGCAGGGCGACAAGTACTTCAGGCAGTTTGTCACTGATGTGCTCAACAACGTCACCGAGCAGCATGAGGTCAATTACTACGCCGCCCGGCTGTGCATCACGCCCAAATATCTGAGCGACGTGTGCAAGGTCAAGAGCAACCGCACCGCCAAGGAGATAATCTCCTCAATCCTTGTTGCCAAGCTCAAGCACGAAATCCTGACCTCCGGCAAGTCTCTCAAGGAGATTGCCAGTGACTTCCATTTTGCCGACCAGTCCAGCTTGGGTAAATTTTTCAGGAAAGAAGTTGGGGTGTCGCCCGCCGCGTTCAAGGTGAGCACCACGGCGGAGTGACCGCCGCGTCACATGCACGCGCGCATAGCCAGAGCAATCAGCATCGTGACCAGCAGCACCGGCAGGCAGCCGGTGGCGCAGTTGATGTTGATCACGCGTGGCGCGTTGTGCTCGCCGCTATTATCCTCAATGGGGATGAATGGGCCAGGCAGATTGGTGTTGTGCGGAATCAGAATCTTGCGCGGAGCGCCATTGACCTCGGGCCCGACAATGCCGTCTTGCTCGAGCGTGTCAAGGATGTGTAGCGCACGCTCCGGCTCGATGCCGAATCGCGCCACGAGCATCATGGGTGTGATGGCGTTGCACAGTTTCAAGAAGTTGATCACATCGTTCAGCAGCGGGTCGCGTCCGTCGGGGGCGAGGTCGCCCGGCATTGTCGGCTCGCCGGTGTTGCCGGCGGTGAATGGTGGCGGTGTAGTGGCGCGTGATTGCAGGTCCTGCGCCTGTGCCTCGTCGGCGGGTATATAGGCAAAGTCGCCGATGATTTGCAGCTGTGCCCCACAGTTGTCGCACTGCGTGCGGTAGCCGTTCTCGATGAGCTCCTCGTCACTTGTGCGCACCGTGGCGCCGCATGCGGGACACTTGATGGGCTTGCGTGTCATGGCAGTTCCTCAAATTTGGCGTCAATCACCTGGGTTGTCGGGGTTGACGAGAGGTCATCATCGGTGGGTTGCACGGGCGCGGCAATCGGCTCGTCAATCTCCTCATAGTCGGCATATTCGCCCGTGGGTTGCGGCTTGCGAGGCTCGTCACGGCGAGCATACGGACCGTCGCCGTACATGCGGCGGGCGGCGTCTTGCGCGTCGCGCAACGTGCGGCGAATCGACCACATCCACAGGCCCACACGCACCATGCCTGCCACGATGAGCAGTAAGAAACAGATTAACAGGAATTTCAAAAAAGCCATATCGGTTTTTCAAATAGTGACAACGTTGACGCGGTCACCGCTACTTGATCAAGGCGAGCACCACGTACAGCGCGATGCCGACCGCCAATCCGGGCAGACCGCACACCACAATGGCAAAAACCGTGCCAACAATCAGGGTGTATTGTTGCCAAGCCGCTCCAATCGAGAAGTCGTGCATCTTGAGCGAGAACATCCTAAGCGGCGACACCATCAGCCACGACAGCGCCACGATGGCAAGCAGGTGAGCCCAGGTGGGTAGCGGGGTATTGATGGCAAATGCAGTGTATCCCACCCAGAAGATGGCATTGGCGGGAATGGGCAGGCCGGTGAATGTGGTGGTCTGGTTGGTGTCCACATTAAATCGCGCCAACCGCAACGCGCCGCCCACGGCAATCAATAGCGCCGCCAGCGCGATGGCTCCCACCTCGGGCTCTAACAGGTTGTACATGAGCATGGCGGGTGCGAGCCCGAAGCTCACCAGGTCGCACAACGAATCCAGCTCCTTGCCGATGGCGCTCACCGCGCCGATGGCGCGAGCCACCAGACCGTCAAGGAAGTCGGCAATGGCGGCAATGCCAATCAGCACGTACGCCGCCTGATAGCCTTTCAGTCCCCACCACCACGTCTCGTTCAGGTGAAAAGCAGCCACACAGGCCATCGCACCACACACCAGGTTGACACATGTGATGCTGTTGGGAATATTATTGCGAATACTCATCTAATCTAATGAAAAATGCGTGAAATAAAGTTGTGAAACCATTATCTGGGCAAGCGCGCGATTTGGGTCTCGCCGCCCCAGGTGCGGTCGCCCAGCTTGACCAAAATCTCACTGTCGGTGGGCAGGAAGATGTCAACGCGGCTGCCGAACTTGATGAAACCGATAAAGTCGGTGATGTTCACCTTGTCGCCCGGCTCGACGTAGGTGACAATGCGGCGCGCCAGCGCGCCGGCAATCTGGCGCACGACAACCTTGTCGCCGCCGGTGGTGTTGATCACTATTGTCGAGCGCTCGTTGTCGGTGCTGCTCTTGGGCAGGTTCGCCGCCATGTAACGTCCTGAGTGATGCTTGACGTAGGTCACCTCGCCCTGCATCGGCACCCAGTTGGCATGCACATTGAACGGGCTCATGAACACCGACAGCTGGATGGCGTTGTCGTGGAGTATCTCGTCCTCGTACACCTCCTCAAGCGCCACCACGCGTCCGTCCACCGAGCTCACGACCACCTGTGGCGTGTATTGCCCGGCAAAGTTGCGCTTGGGAAACCTGAAGAAGTTGAGCACAACGGCAAACACCGCCAGGCTCACTATGGTCACGATGACCGAGACCGGGCGCACGCCGATGAGGCAATACAGTGCCACGTTGACTATTATAAATGTGATGAGGGTAATGATAATCACGTTGACACCCTCATGATGCAGTCTTACTTTCATCTCTCAAGTTGACTTGGTTTGACAATTAAAGGGCAAAGGTAGTGCAAGGCGAGCGAAATGGCAAATGAAAATGTAAAAAATGGGCAAAAAATGGGCCGTCAATGGATGTTGCGGGCATTGAGGGCGGCTTGATAGCGCTTGGCATTAGCCTGGTGGGTGGCATAGTCGGCGGCGAAGTTGTGATAGCCCGAGAAGTCCTCCTTGGCGCACATGTAGATGTAGTCGTGCTCGGGAGCGTTGAGCGCGGCATCGATAGTCGCCTTCTCGCACACGCGGATGGGACCGGGCGGCAGTCCCTCAATGCGATAGGTGTTGTAGGGCGAGTTGATGCGCGTCATGGGTATGGTGAGCCGGCGTATGCTGAAGTCGCCTATCGCGAACTTGACCGTGGGGTCGGCTTGCAGCGGGATGTGCCGGTGCAAGCGGTTGATGTACAATCGTGCCACCATGGGCTTCTCGTCCGCCTTGGCGGTCTCCTCCTCCACGATTGAGCAGATAATCTGCACCTCGTTGGGGGTGAGCCCTAGCGCGCGAGCCTTGGCTCGCCGCTGCTCGTTCCAGAACCGGTCGTGCACCCCCGCCATGCGCTCCAAGAACGCGCGTGGCGTGGTCGTCCAGTAGAACTCATAGCTGTCGGGCAGCAGCATGCACATCACGTTGTCGAGCGTGTAGCCGAGGCTGTCAACGAGCACACTGTCGCTCAGTGCCGCCAGCATCTCCTCGCTCGAGGCGAGGA
>CAMHDX010000173.1 GCA_946183895.1 uncultured Porphyromonadaceae bacterium
AATGCCGTGACCGAACAGAATCTCGAACTCGCACTTGCGGAACGGGGGCGCGACCTTGTTCTTCACTACCTTGACGCGCGTCAGGTTGCCGTACACGTTGTCGCCGTCCTTGAGCTGACCCACTCGGCGGATGTCAATGCGCACGCTCGAATAGAACTTCAGAGCGTTGCCGCCGGTCGTGGTCTCGGGATTGCCGAACAGCACGCCGAGCTTGTCGCGCAGCTGGTTGATGAAGATGCAGCAGGTGTTGGTCTTGCTGATCGTGGCGGTGAGCTTGCGCAGCGCTTGTGACATCAAGCGCGCCTGCAGGCCCATCTTGCTCTCGCCCATCTCGCCCTCTATCTCGGCCTTGGGCGTCAACGCTGCCACGCTGTCTATCACAATGATGTCGATAGCGCTCGACCGTATCAGCTGGTCGGCGATCTCCAACGCTTGTTCACCGTTGTCGGGCTGCGAAATCCACAGGTTGTTGACGTCAACACCCAGGCTCTCGGCATAGAAACGGTCAAAGGCGTGCTCGGCGTCGATGATGGCGGCGATGCCGCCCAACTTTTGCGCCTCGGCGATGGCATGTATCGCCAGCGTGGTCTTGCCGCTGGACTCGGGGCCGTAAATCTCGATGATGCGACCGCGCGGATAGCCACCCACGCCGAGCGCGAAGTCGAGGCCTATCGAGCCGGTGGGGATCACCTCGATGTTCTCAATCTTGTCGTCGCCCATCTTCATGATCGATCCGCGACCATAGGTCTTGTCAATCTTCTCCATTGCCATCTGCAATGCCTTGAGCTTCTCGGCAGGTACCTCGGGACGAGCAGCGGGCTGCTGGGCGCCATTCTCAATAATGTTGTCCTCCATAGTTCTATCGTTTGTTGTTGTTATTGTTTCATGATACAAAAGTAGAGATGCCGAGTGCAACAAATATGCACTATCGTGTTAATCTGCGTTAACCCTCGCGCTTGGGGTAGTCAATGGTGTAGTGCAACCCGCGACTCTCCTTGCGCTCCTTGGCCTGCCGCATGATCAGGTAGCCGACGTTGATGATGTTGCGCAGCTCGCAGATGCGGCGACTCACCTTGCTGGTCTTGAACAGTTTCTCGGTCTCCTCATACAGGATGTCAAGCCGGTTCCACGCGCGGTCCAGACGCAGGTTGGAGCGCACAATGCCCACATAGGCGCTCATGATCTCACCCACCTCTTTCTCGCTCTGGCTGATGAGCACCATCTCCTCGGGGTGCTGGGTGCCCTCGTCGTTCCACGCGGGTACGTCCTCGCGATAGTCGTAGTGGTTGTGGTGCTCGATGGCATGGCGAGCCGCGGCCTCGGCGTACACTACGGCCTCAATCAGCGAGTTGCTCGCCAGGCGGTTGCCGCCATGCAACCCGGTGCACGAGCACTCGCCCACGGCGTACAGCCGCTTGATTGACGAGCAGGCGTTCAGGTCCACGGCGATGCCGCCACACAGGTAGTGCGCCGCGGGCACCACGGGGATGTAGTCGCGCGTGATGTCAATGCCGAGCTCAAGGCAGTGCTGGTAGATGTTGGGGAAGTGGTGACGGGTCTCGTCGGCGTCCTTGTGGGTCACGTCGAGGTAGACGTGGTCCTCGCCGCGCTGCTTCATCTCGCTGTCGATGGCGCGGGCCACAATGTCGCGAGGCGCTAACGACAGGCGCTCGTCATACTTCTGCATAAACTCCTCACCGGCGAGGTTGCGCAACACCGCGCCGTAGCCGCGCATCGCCTCGGTAATCAAGAACGCAGGTCGGTCTCCCGGGTGGTACAATGCCGTGGGGTGAAACTGCACGAACTCCATGTCCTTGACCGTACCCTTGGCGCGATACACCATCGCGATGCCGTCACCGGTGGCTATCAGCGGATTGGTCGTGGTGTGATACACACTGCCTATGCCGCCGGTCGCCATCAGCGTCACGCGCGACAGGAACGTGTCTACACTGCCCGTGGTCTGGTCAAGAACGTACGCGCCGTAGCACTCGATGTCGGGAGTGCGACGCGTCACAATCTTGCCCAGATGGTGCTGCGTGATAATCTCAACGGCAAAGTGCTCCTCGTATAGGTCAATGTTGGGATTGGCTCGCACGGCGCGTACCAGCGACGTCTGTATCTCATGGCCGGTGTTGTCGGCGTGGTGCAGGATGCGGAACTGGCTGTGACCACCCTCGCGATGCAGGTCAAACTCGCCGCTCTCGGTGCGGTCAAAGTTCACACCCCACTCCAGCAACTGCTTGATCTGCTCGGGCGCCTCGGTCACCACCTTGTGCACCGCAGCCGGGTCGCTCAGCCAGTCGCCGGCAACCATCGTGTCGTGGATGTGCTGCTCAAAGTCGTCAACAGCCAGATTAGTCACACTCGCCACGCCTCCCTGAGCCAAATCAGTATTCGCCTCAGTGAGCCTACTCTTACACACTAACGCAACGCTACCGGTAGCGGCAACCTTGAGCGCAAAGCTCAACCCGGCAACACCGCCACCGATTATCAGATAATCGTATTTTCTAGTCATCTCCTCTTGATGAATTTATTTGTATGCAAAGGTAGTGCAAGCCGAGCGAAGTGGCAAGAAAACGGCAAACAAAATAATTTTTGATTTGCCGTTTTCTTACCACTTCCGAGGCGCAGCCAACCTTCGGCACCAGCCAACGATAGTGCAAGTTGAGTGCGCCCCCGTTAGCCGCCGCCCCCCTGCAACACCGGGGACGTTCCTTTTTGTTGCAATTTGCAACAACGGGGACGTTTCTTTTTGTTGCAATTTGCAACAACACTACCTACCGCTATACACAATGCCAAACCCAACAAAGCGGTCATACCGCTCGCCCACGGGGTGATAATACACCTTGATCAAGTACTCGTTCACCGTCTGGTACTTGTTGCCGTCAATCACGTCATAACGCGGCTCGGCGCTCCCATCGGGCACAAACGCGTACTGATAGTTGTACGCCCCCTGCTTGAGCAACAGCCCGCACTCATAGCAACCGCTCGACGCGTCATAGATCATCGTGGTCGACGATGCGGGCAAGCCGCGCGTCAACTCGCCGTCAAGCACCACCTTGCCACCAGACAACGGACCACCGGTGTCGAGCGTAAAGTGCGTGTAGGCATAGTCGCTCATGTAGTCCGCACGGTCCCAATCGTAGTCGGCATTGCGTATCGTGAAGTGACCATACTGCGTCTTGTCATATAGATACTGCGTCGTGACACGAGGCACATCGGTGTGCAATGTCACGTGATAAAACGGGTCAAAATACTGCCAACCGGCCACACCCATATTCAAGCCATGCGACGCGACAGTCTCAAACCGCCGGTACTCGTTGCTGGCGGCGAACACGAGCTGCGGCTGATGCTCATAGGTCACACGACCAGGAGCAACCATCGTGGGCGAAGTGACCACAACGGCACTCGCGTCACGATTGTTCTGTGTTATCACACTCGTCAGGTCGTTGTACGCGTCATTAATCACACCGGGACGATACACGATGTCGTAGCTGAGCTGCTGATGCTCGTCATTATAATCGACATCGGTGCGCGACGACACCTCGCCAACCACGCTCACTATGTTCTCGCACACCGAGAACCGACGCTGAAACAGCAAGTGATCAGGATCACTCTGGTCGTACACAACCACCACATAGTTGCCGCTGCGCGTGATGCGAAAGTCTCCGTTGGGCAGCACAAAACTGTAGTTGTAATAATGTGTAAACGTCGCCTCACACTGCACATAGTCGGTCACGTCGGCATAGTTGAACCCGTCAATCCACTCACTCTCGACCAGCGTTGACGTCCTGCGCCACAACGCATCGCAGTGAAACACACTATAGCGCAGGTACTGCACGTCATAGTCCAGCACATCAAACTTCACCTCAAGCCGCTGGTCACTGTCTATCACCATCACCGGCGGAAAATACACATTGTCAGGCGGCGCAACAGTCACCGTGCTCACGCGCTCGTCAAAGTTCAAGTCACGCGTGTCCCCGTCATAGATGCCCAGCGCCGACGCCACAACAGCCACCT
>CAMHDX010000174.1 GCA_946183895.1 uncultured Porphyromonadaceae bacterium
CCGACTTCATGTTAAAGACCATGCAAGAGCCTCGAAGAGGGTCGCAGCTTGGTCAGGTTAACGCCGACAGATGGTGCCTCGAAGAGGAACTTTATCGTTGTTGTTACGGCTTTTGCTCACTTTAGAAACTATAAATTATAACCTATAAACTATCACCCACAATGTATTACGTACAGAAGACACTTGAAATTTCATCGAGCCACCAGCTCTATCTCGACTATGAGAGCAAATGCGAGACCATGCACGGCCACAACTGGAAGGTAGTGGTCTACTGCCGCGCCCGCGAACTGGACAACAACGGCATGGTGTGCGACTTCACCGCCATCAAGCAGATGGTGCACGACCGCCTGGACCACCGCAACCTCAACGAGGTGCTGGACTTCAACCCCACCGCCGAGAACATCGCGCGCTGGATTGTCGACACGGTGCCCACGTGCTACCGCGCCGACGTGTACGAGAGCCGCGACAACATGGCTGCCTATGAGCGCGACGAGGACTGAGCGCTGGCGCGTCAACGAGATCTTCCACTCGCTGCAGGGCGAGGGGTTCCACACGGGCACCGCGGCGGTGTTTGTGCGCCTGAGCGGCTGCAATCTGCGGTGTGAGTTCTGCGACACGTCGCATGCCTCGGGCACGATGATGACGATTGACCAGATCATCGATGCCGTCAACCGCTACCCCACCGCGCCGCTGCTGGTGCTCACGGGCGGCGAGCCGTCGCTGGTGATCGACGAGGCGATGCTCGGCGCGCTGCACAGCGCCACGGGCAAGCTCATCACCATCGAGACCAACGGCACCCACCCCCTGCCCGACGGCATCGACTGGGTGACACTGTCGCCCAAGACCGGCTTTGCCGGCGGCGACCTGGCGCCGGTGGTGCTCACGCACTGCGACGAGCTCAAGGTGGTGTACGTGGGGCAGGACTTGGCGCAGTATGACCACATCGAGGCGAAGCACCGATTCCTGCAGCCGTGCTACGTGAACGACCCCGAGCAGCGCCGACGCGGCATCGCCGACACCGTCGCCGCCGTGATGAGCCACCCCGAGTGGCGACTGTCGCTGCAAACCCACCGCTACCTCAACATCCGCTGACAACCCCTACCGCTTGCGGTATACTATTTTGACTGTTTAAACGTTATATTATTAATCAAGTCTAATTACTACTAATACAATTACAACCCCCTACGACTATGAAATCCATCTTCAAATTCCTGTCGTTAGCGCTCATCATGGCTCTCGCCATGCCCGCTAACGCCCAGTTCGGCAACATCGGCAACCGCATCAAGAACAGTGCCAAGAACAAGGTGCAAAACGAGGTCTACAAGGCCGCGCAGAACCCCGGCAAGGTGATTGACGACATCAAGAGCAACACCGCATCGGACAGCAACGCCAAGAGCAGCGGCTCGGTGATGATCAACCAAGCCACCTACAAGTGGGACGGCAAAATCAATCATGACACGTGGAACAAGTCGCAAAAGTCGACTGTGACCTTCTCGCGCTTCCCGGCATCGCTCGACGAGTTCATCGAGGTGCGCGAGGCTATCGGTAAGGAGCCGCAGGGTGCCGTGGCACTCGTAATCATGGCGATGGAGCTATACCATCGCGACAAGGACGAGGGCAAGGAGGCGCTCAAGCTCATCAACACGAGCACCAACTACTCGTCAAGGTGCGCGTTAACCCCGTCACCAAGTACCAGGAGAGCGAGCTGCTCGACGGCATCGTCATCTACCTGCAGGTCGACAGCGAGGGCTGGGACACCAACTGGCGCGGCATCGAGGTGGTGAAGCCCGACGGCGAGGAGTACTACCTGGTGAGCAACTGCCCCGCTTTCTATACCCAGTGCAAGAAGATCAAAGGCACCTATCAGGGCCTCAAGTAACCTGACACCTCCCCCCCTAGAGGGTGTGTCAAAATGCAATGTAGGTTAGCAAGAAAGGCAAGATTCTTGCCGCAGCTGGTGATGAAATTCCTCTGCGAGGCACAGATAACTCGCTAACTATGACCAAGCTGCGAGCATCTTCGAGGCTCTTGCATGGTCCTTAACACATAGTCGGGTCTTCGACCCGACCGACCTCTTCAAGGTCCGTTTTTTATTTTGACACACCCTCCATTGTTAGCTAACCGATGAAACGTCTATTACTGCTATTCGTCCTGCTCGCCACGCTTGCCACCACGGTGGCTGAGGACTACACGCTGCGCGCCACCAAGTACCACCCGGGCATGGGCGGTGCCGGCTGGGTGACCGCCAGCGGCGCGCGCATCGACAACAAGAAGCTCAAGCGCTACGAGATACGCTGGGTGGCGCTGTCCCACGATATGTTTCGCGAGTGCGGCTTCCGCATGGGCGACACCATCGAGGTGGAGTGCGAGCGCGTTGAGGCGCTCAACGGCTTGTGGATTGTCAAGGACAAGATGGGGCGGCGCCTCAAGCGCCGCATCGACTTCCTGCTGCCCAAGGGCGACAACTACCGCTTCACCTCGCCCACCACAGTGACCATCCGCAAGGCGACCGGCGCTGCCGCCAAGGCCAAGGCGGCGCAGCAAGCCGCCGGCGATGACGCCCGCGACGAGATCTACGAGTAATCCAAGTTATCAGAGTAATCCGAGTAATCAGAGTTATTAGTCAAATAACGCGTTAAACCTCGGGGCGCATGGCGCGTCTAATACACGTCTTGAAAATACTTTCACTATTGTTTTTACTCTAACACAATCACCATCATGGACAAGAATCGCTCAATCATCATCGCGGCAGCCATCGCCGCAGTGGGCATGCTGCTGCTGGGCCTGTGCCTCAAGGCAGGCATCGACAACTTTGTCAACAAGGACCGCCTGGTCACGGTCAAGGGCCTTGCCGAGAAACAGGTCAACGCCGACAAGGTGACATGGTCCATCGTCACGCGCGAGACCGGCAACGACCTGCGCACCATCTACAACACGGTGAACAACAAGAACGCGTCAATCATCGCCTTCCTCAAGCAGAACGGCATCAGCGACGACGAAATCCACGTCAATCCCATCGAGGTTGACGACCGCGAGATGAACGAGTACGCCAACGAGCGCGTGCCATACCGCTACCGCGCGCGCAGCGTGATTACGCTCATCAGCACCAAGGTGGACAAGGTGCGCGAAATCACCAGCAAGCAGAACGAGCTGCTCGAGCGCGGCATCGTGCTGGAGAATGAGTATGGTGCCATCAACTATGAGTACACATCGTTCACGTCGATCAAGGCCGAGATGATGGACGAGGCGATAGCCAACGCGCAGCACACCGCCGAGCAGTTTGCCGCCAGCACGGGCAGCGACCTGGGCAAGATGGTGACTGCCGACCAGGGCATCTTCTCGATCAACGACCTGGACGACAACACGCCCTACATCAAGGCGTTGCGCGTGGTCTCCACCATCACCTACCGCCTCGATTAACCAACCTGGCGAGAAAATTCACAATTCACAATGTGCAATGCACAATGTGCAATTCACAATGCACAATGCACAATGCACAATGCACAATTCACAATGTGCAATGTGAATCAATTTCCACCACTCGCAAGCCCCGCAGCGGAATACGTCACAAGACGTTAAACCCCGTTAGGGGTGAACAGGGCTTAGGCAGGGGTGGAGCGCATAGCGCGGAACCCTTGTGCATCAACACCCGCCACCCAATAGCCCCGTTAGGGGCGGCAGATTTCCCGCAGCGGAATACGTCACAAGACGTTAAACCCCGTTAGGGGTGAACAGGGCTTAGGCAGGGGTGGAGCGCATAGCGCGGAACCCTTGTGCATCAACACCCGCCACCCAATAGCCCCGTTAGGGGCGGCAGATTTCCCGCAGCGGAATACGTCACAAGACGTTAAACCCCGTTAGGGGTGAACAGGGCTTAGGCAGGGGTGGAGCGCATAGCGCGGAACCCTTGTGCATCAACACCCGCCACCCAATAGCCCCGTTAGGGGCGGCAGATTTCCCGCAGCGGAATACGTCACAAGACGTTAAACCCCGTTAGGGGTGAACAGGGCTT
>CAMHDX010000175.1 GCA_946183895.1 uncultured Porphyromonadaceae bacterium
TGCAACATACAGCATCTTGGTCCTTCCCGACAGCACATCTTGTCGCACCTGCTCGATTTGAGGTCGTGACAACGATGAGTTCAAGAAGTGGGCAATCACATCGTCCTCGCTGTAGTTGCGCATCGCATCCACCTGATTCTTCATCAGCGCGATGAGGGGCGAGATGATGATTGCCGTGCCGTCCATCATCAGCGCCGGCAACTGATAACACAAAGACTTGCCGCCGCCTGTCGGCATAAGCACGAACGTGTCATTGCCGCTTAACACGTTATTGATTATTGCTTCCTGATTGCCTTTGAAGGTCTCAAAGCCAAAGTAGGTCTTGAGATTTTCAATCAAGTCTTGTCGGATTGCCATGGTATATTCAATAGTTTAATAGATTATTCACTCGCCTGACGCATTAGCCATCGCCACAGCGTCAAACATCGATGCTTCCAATTGCTTGGTGGCATACTCTCGGGTAAGGTGGAAGACCTTCGCTCCACTTGAGGGCACCTCAAACATGGCTTGCATCATGATGGTTTCGAAAATCGAGCGCAAGCCACGAGCTCCCAGCTTGAACTCTATCGCTTTGTCCACGATATAGTCCAGCACGTCGTCGTCAATCTCCAGCTTCACGTTGTCCATGCCCAACAGCTTGACATACTGCTTGACGATGGAGTTTTTGGGTTCAGTCAATATGTTACGCAATGCGTTGCGGTCCAGGGGTTCCAGGTTGGTCAGCACGGGCAATCGACCCACAATCTCGGGTATCAAGCCGTAAGCTCGCAGGTCCTGCGGCGCCACATAGCGCAACAGGCGCTCGCGCTCCTCGCGCGAGACACGTGCCGACGATGAGCCGTAGCCCACCACATGGGTGTTCATGCGCAGCGCTATCTTGCGCTCAATACCCTCAAACGCGCCGCCGCAGATGAACAGGATGTTCTTGGTGTCAACCGCTATCATCTTTTGCTCGGGGTGCTTGCGTCCACCTTGCGGCGGCACGTTCACTATCGAGCCTTCGAGCAGCTTGAGCAGACCTTGTTGCACGCCCTCGCCGCTCACGTCGCGCGTGATTGACGGGTTGTCGCCCTTGCGCGCGATCTTGTCGATCTCGTCAATGAAGACGATGCCGCGCTCCGCCTCCGCGACATTGTAGTCGCATGCCGCCAGCAACCGCGTGAGCAGGCTCTCGATGTCCTCACCCACATAGCCCGCCTCGGTGAGCACCGTGGCGTCGACGATGGCAAACGGCACCTTGAGCAGCTTGGCGATGGTGCGAGCCAGCAGGGTCTTGCCGGTGCCCGTGGGTCCGACTATGATAATGTTGCTCTTCTCAATCTCGACATCGTCGTTGTGTGATTGAGCCAACCGCTTGTAGTGGTTGTATACTGCTACCGACAAGTACTTCTTCGCCTCGTCTTGACCGATAACATATTGGTCAAGATAGGCCTTAATATCAGCCGGCTTGGGTAGCTCTTTCAGCTTTATATCGCTTGCCACGCCTTTTTGAGGCATGTACTCCTGGAGTATCTCATGGGCGCGCTCCACACAGTCGTTGCAGATGCACGCATTCATTCCGGGCAAGATGAATTGCACCTCGTCGGCGGTAGCGCCGCAGAAGTCGCATTGCATCATTTCGCGCTTGGTTCCCCTACTCTTGGCCATCGCTGACTTTACTTCTTGGTGGGTTTAACCAGGACGCGGTCAATCATGCCATACTCCAGAGCCTCGTCGGAGGTCATCCAGTAGTCGCGGTCGCTATCGGCATACACCTTGTCGTAGGGTTGACCACTGTGTTCGGCAATGATGTTGTAAAGTTCTTGCTTGAGTTTGATAATTTCGCGCGAGGTAATCTCGATGTCACTTGCCTGACCCTGAATGCCGCCCATGGGCTGGTGAATCATTACGCGCGAGTGCTTGAGAGCGAAGCGCTTGCCCTTCTCGCCCGCCACCAGCAGTACCGCCGCCATGCTTGCCGCCATGCCGGTGCAGATGGTCGACACGTCGCTCTGGATATACTGCATCGTGTCGTAGATGCCCAGACCATCGTACACCGAGCCACCGGGCGAGTTAATATATAATGAGATGTCCTTGCCCGGGTCCGCACTGTCGAGATAGAGTAGCTGCGCCTGTATCACATTGGCGGCATAGCTGGTAACCTCGGTGCCCATAAAGATGATGCGGTCCATCATCAAGCGCGAGAACACGTCAAGCTGAGTGACGTTCAACTGGCGCTCCTCCATGATGGTGGGATTGATATAGTTACCGGTAACTTGAGCGGTGTATTGGTCAAGAGCCAAGCCGTTCATACCCAAATGATGAACAGCGTACTTGCGGAAATCGTTATTCATGATTACAATGTGGTTGACTAATGAATATTATTGATATTGTATATTTTTTCCAAAATTACAACTTTTTTTTTACATACGCACACCTTTTAACGATTTTTTTGGCTCAATACCACAAAATAAGTGCTAAAATAAGTGCTACCCGCAGGTTCGCAAACAGCAACCCGGACAAGTCCCGCCAGGACATGGCAAGGGCTCAAACATGGGTTGCCCCTGCCTGAGCCCTGATTCAATTACGAATTATGTATTACCGCATTAGGCCTGCTCGGCGGTGAAGAGCTTGTTGAACTCCTCCAAGCTCACGTTGTGCTCAACAATCGTCACCACTTGCTTGACAGCGTCGAAGATCTTGCGCTCCAATGCGCGCTCACGAATTTGGCTACTCATGCGCTCGTCTTGCATCATGCGCTGCGCATAGTTGTCAACGAGCTCGACAGGCGCGTTGTGCATGCCGTACTGTGCCAACTGGGCCGCCGAGATGTCATGAGCCACGCGTGTCACGTCCTCAGCCTCGAGCTTCACGCCCAGCTGCTCGCGCACACGATTCTCAATCAGCTGCCAACGCAGCGCGTCACGCGACTTGTCAAAGTCCTCGGCAATCTGCTCGGCGGTCACACCCTCGTTTACGCTCAAGAAGTAACGCTTGAGGAACTCCTCGGGCAACTCCAACTCGCCCACGGTGTCGCTCAACACCTTGCGCACATCCACGCCAAAACGGTAGTTGCTGTCGGCAGCAAACTGGGCAGCAATCATCTCGCGCACCTTGTCGCGATACTCCTGCTCGGTCGTCACCACGCCCTTGCCCATCACCATGTCGAAGAACTCCTGGTTGAGCTCGGCATCCTGGTTGACCATCACCTCGCTAACCTCAAAGCGGAACTCACCGGCGGCATTGGCGACTGCCTCGCTGTCAATTTCGAGCATCGACTCTAGCAACGAATGGTTCTCGCCGGCAAACAGGACGGGATTAATCGTGATCACATCACCCGGATGGACACCGATGAGAAGCGCCTTCTGCGCCTCGTCGGCCGAGCGGGCGGGGCACACCACAGTGCGCTCGGCACGGATGCCACCTTCCTTCACCTCGCCATTCTCGTCGAGCTGAATCAGCACGCCGCGCAGCAGGCTGTCCTCCTCGCTCACCTCGCCGGGCACTTGCTTGCCGTAGTTTTTGCGGTCAACGGCGATGTGCTCGTCAATCAAGGCGTCAGTCACCTCAATATTATAATATGGCACCGAAATCCCTTCATTCACGTTCAGCTCAAATTCAGGCTCGAGACCCACGTTGAACGTGAACGAGAACTCATCAGCGGCAGTCAGGTCAACGTTGGTACCCTCGGCAAGCAGCGGCTCGCCCAGCACCTTCACGTCATTGTCAAGGATGTATTGACGCAGGGCTTCGCTCACCTTGCGGTCAACAACCTGTGACTTGGCTTGCGGACCGAACAGCTTGTTGAGCAGGGTTGCAGGCACATGCCCCGGGCGGAAACCCTTGACCGGATGGCGGCGACCCAGCTCATTAAGATATTTCTTGAAATCGGCTTTGTAGTCTTCCTCAACAAGTGAAATCGTAATGTTAGCATTCACATTGTCAAGTTTGGTAAATTCAACATTCATTGATAAAGATATTTAGTGTTATTCTTGATTTTTTTACAAAACGACT
>CAMHDX010000176.1 GCA_946183895.1 uncultured Porphyromonadaceae bacterium
CAGTGACACTCTACGGGCAGGTGAGCCCAGGCGACCAGGGCTTCACCATCGTCAACCCCTTGCCCGACAACCTGTTTATCGCCGAGCTGGAGGCAGCGCTCAAGCATGCCGGCATTGATGTCAAGCACAAGGACAAGCATCATGATGCCACCAGGACGCTGCTCACCACGCATTACTCGCCGGCGCTGCCCGACATCATCACCTCGCTGCTGGCCCGCAGCGACAACATGTACTCCCACGCGCTGCTGCGCGCCATCGCCGTGCGCGACACGTCGTGGGCTGCCAAGGCGGGTGCCGTACGCAACATCGACAGCATGGGGGTTGACGCCGTGGAACGCTTGTTCAAGTCGCTGGGCGTGGACACCGAGGCGCTGTTCATGCGCGACGGCAGCGGGCTAGCTCGCTCAGGCAAGGCATCGCCGCACTTCTTCACCGACATGCTCACCGTGGCTCTCAAGCAGGACCTCGCCACACCGCTGCACACACTCATGCCACAAGCCGGCACACGAGTGGGCGGTCCACTCAATGGCAGCGAGCTCGCGCGACGCATCGTCCTCAAGAGCGGCAGCATGACCGCCGTACAATGCTTTGTGGGGTACTACCCCGCCGACAATCCGCGCTATGCCTGGGCAATTCTCGCCAACAACTTCAACTGCAGCCGTGACAGGCTGCGTGACGACATGGGAACACTGCTGGTGAACCTATTCGGCAAGGAATAGTTCCCGCCCATGCAGCGACATCACGCATGCAATATATACTATTTTTTGCCGTTAATGTAATGATGTAACAAAACAAGATATGAACAATATACTATCTGATATATTGGTCCGGACCTACGAGATTGAGGGTTTGCTCCACACACTCGCTCAGCATGGCGAGGACACCCCCGCCCAGGTCTTGGACGCGTTGCGTGACAAGGCTCACAATCTGGCCGAGGCGGTGGACCTACTCACACTCGCCGACACCACTACTCAACAGCCGCAAGTCAACGAGCCCACGCCGGTCAACGAGCCCGCACCGGCCAACGAGCCCGCACCGGTTGACGAGCCTGCACCGGTCGACGAGCCGGTGGCGACTGACGAGCCGGAGACCCCGATTCAGGCGGTGGACAACGCCGAGGAGTCCGAGCGCGACATTGACGATGTTGACCACGAGTTGTTCGGCTCGGCAGGCTACACGGAGCCCGCCAAGGTGGCGAGTGCCACACCCGACCGCGCCGTTGACACCACGCGTGCCCCCGAGCAAGGTCGCACCGAGCCGATGCGCATTGACGAGAAGTTGCAACGCACACTATCCAAGGACCTGCGCAAGGCGTTCTCGCTCAACGACCGCTTCCGCTTCCAGCGCGAACTGTTTGGCGGCAACGCCCGCGAGATGGACGAAACGCTCACACGCGTTGAGCATATGGACAACTACAACGAGGCTGAGGACTACTTCTACCGCGTCCTGGGTTGGGACGGCGACAATAGCGAAGTCGCCCAGTTCATGAACATCATTCGCCTTCACCTTGACTAAATGGCAGGCAAACTCTACATCGTGCCCACGCCAATCGGCAATCTGCAGGATATGACTCCGCGAGCGGTGGAGGTCCTGAGCCACGCCGACCTGATACTTGCCGAGGACACCCGCACCAGCAGCGTAGTGATGCAACACTTCGGCATCACCACCCCCATGCGCAGCCACCACAAGTTCAACGAGCACGACACCGTCAATCCGGTGGTGCAACAACTCATGGCAGGCTCCACAATCGCGCTGGTCAGCGATGCCGGCACGCCGGGCATCAGCGACCCGGGCTTCCTGCTCTCGCGCGAGTGTCGCCGGCATGGCATTGAGGTTGAGACACTGCCGGGCGCCACCGCCTTTGTGCCGGCACTGGTGAACAGCGGACTGCCCTGCGACCGCTTCACCTTCGAGGGCTTCTTGCCCCAAAAGAAAGGGCGCGCCACCCGCATCGCCGCATTGGCGACCGAGCCGCGCACCATGGTCTTCTACGAGGCGCCCACACGCCTGGTCAAGACCTTGCAGCAACTCGCCGACGCGATGGGCAGCGACCGCGAGGCATCGGTGTGCCGCGAAATCAGCAAGATACACGACACCACCGTGCACGGCACGCTGGGCACGCTCATCGAGCACTTCACCGCCCAGGCACCTCGCGGCGAGATTGTGATTGTCGTCGCCGGAGCACCCGAGCGCGTCGAGCGCGTCGACAAGTATGCCCAATTCAAACATCGGGCAACCACTCAACAAGAACACATAATTAATGATATAAACAATGAAACACATTAAACTGACAATCCTGGCGGCACTGTTAATGGTAGTGGCTTGCAACAGCGAGAAGCCACAACCGCAGGCAGTCGTCACCGACCAGCCTTCACAACAGCTGCTTGACTCGCTCACACGAGCCAATGCCGAGAAAGACACCCTGCTGGCGCTGATGAACGAGATTGGCGACGGCCTGATGAAAATCAAGGACATGCAACAAATCGTCGCCTCGGGCAACCTGCAAGGCGAGACCGCGAGCCAGAAACAGCAACTGCGCGCCGACATGAAGCTCATCCAGCAGTCCATTGCGGCTAAGCAGCAACGCCTCGCCGACCTGGAGAAACGCCTGCAGGCGTCATCTAACTACACCGAGGAGCTCAAGCGCAACATTGAGAGCCTCAAGGGCCAACTCGCCGACCAGCAGGACATCATCACCTCGCTCACGTCGCAGCTGGCACAGGCCAAGCAGGACATCACCACGCTCAACCGCAATGTGGACTCACTGCGCGTGGCAGGCGAGGCGGTGGCCGAGGAGCGCGACCTGGCACGCCAGGAGACCGAGCGCACACTTGACGCCCTGAACACCTGCTACTACATCATCGGCACCAAGAAGGAACTCAAGGCAGCCAAGGTGATTGAGAGCGGCTTCCTGCGCAAGACCAAAATCATGGAGGGCGACTACGAGAAGTCCAGCTTCACCCAGGCCGACAAGCGCCAGCTCACCTCGCTCAACCTGCACAGCAAGAAGGCTAAGGTGCTGTCCAAGCACCCCGAGGGCTCCTACCAGATCATCGACAACGGCAACACCAAGTCGCTGCGCATCACCAACGCAGCCGCCTTCTGGGAGCTGAGCAACTACCTCATTATCCAGGTCAACTGACAACGACCCGACACCGACAACAATCAACCGATTTTCAAAGACACGATACCACTATGAGTACACTAGTCGAACGTTTTTTGAGATATGTAACCTTTGACACCCAGAGTGACGAGTTGACCAACCTCACGCCGTCAACACCGGGCCAAATGGAGTTTGCCCGCGTGCTTGAGCGCGAGCTGCACGAGATGGGTCTGAGCGACATCAGCCTTGACGACAACGGCTACCTGTTCGCCACCCTGCCGGGTAACACCGCCGGCGTGCCCACCATCGGCTTTATCGCCCACATGGACACCGCGCCCGACATGAGCGGACACAACGTCAAGCCGCGCATCATCCACTACGAGGGCGGCGACATCGCCCTCAACAGCGAGTACACCCTCAGCCCCACGCAGTTCCCCGAGTTGGGTGACTATGTGGGTCAAGACATCATCGTCACCGACGGCACTACCCTGCTCGGCGCTGACGACAAGGCGGGCATCGCCGAGATTCTCGCCGCCGTCGAGTGGCTGCAGCAGCACCCCGAGGTCAAGCACGGCGACATCCGCATCGGCTTCAATCCCGACGAGGAAATCGGCATGGGCGCGCACCACTTTGACGTGGCGAAGTTCAACGCGGAGTGGGCTTACACCATGGACGGCGGAGCTGTGGGCGAGCTGGAGTATGAGAACTTCAACGCCGCCAGCGCCAAGATCACCTTCAAGGGCCTCAACGTCCACCCGGGTGCCGCCAAGCACAAGATGCTCAACTCGATACGCGTCGCCAACCAGTTCGCCATCATGTTGCCGCGCTGGGAGACCCCCGAGCACACCGAGGGCTACGAGG
>CAMHDX010000177.1 GCA_946183895.1 uncultured Porphyromonadaceae bacterium
CTTTAAAGTCTTTAAGGTCCTTAGGGTCCTTAAGGTCTTTAGGGTCTTTAAGGTCTTTAGGGTCTTTAAGGTCTTTAGGGTCCTTAGGGTCTTTAGGGTCTTTAGGGTCTTTAGGGTCCTTAGGGTCTTTAGGGTCTTTAGGGTCTTTAGGGTCTTTAGGGTCCTTAGGGTCCTTAGGGTCTTTAGCAGTGCGTTGAGTGCAAAGCGGCATTGCCGCTTTGTTTTTATTTGCTTTTTCGCTCGGCTTGCACTAACTTTGCACTCTAATTGAACAAGGTGACGATGGAACCGGAAGTCGCGCTATACTTAATCCCGGTGGAGCTCAGCGAGATGACCCACGAGCAGGTGTTGCCACACGCCAACACCGACATCGTTGTGCACCTGCGCCACTTCATCGTGGAGAATGTGCGCTCGGCGCGACGGTTCCTCAAGCGCTGTGACCGCGACTTCGACATCGACGCCTGCACCTTCTACACCCTCAACGGCCACACGCCCGCCGACGACATCGCCGACTACCTCAAGCCGCTGGAGCAGGGCTTGCCCATGGGCGTAATCAGCGAGGCGGGCTGTCCCGCCATTGCCGACCCGGGAGCCGACGTGGTAGCGATCGCGCAGCGCAAGGGCTTCAAGGTCAAGCCGCTGGTGGGGCCCTCGAGCATCCTGCTCAGCCTCATGGCATCGGGCTTCAACGGACAGTCGTTCGCCTTCCTGGGTTACCTGCCCATCGACGCCCATGAGCGCACCGCCGCCATCGAGCGCATGGTGCACCGCGCCACACGCGAACACCAGACCCAAATCTTCATCGAGACGCCGTACCGCAACAACTCCCTCATCGCGCAGCTGCTCAAGCAGGTGCCGCGACACATGCGCCTGTGCATCGCCGCCGACATCACCGGCGAGCGTGAGAGCATCATCACACGCACCATCGGGCAGTGGAGCGGCACGACAGTCGACTACAATCGCACTCCCACCATCTTCCTGCTTTATGAGTAACACCCATCAGCAACCACAGCGCGCGGTTATCGACTTTGGCGACGAGATGCCGGTCAACACCGTTCAAGCTCCGGTCTTGAAGGGCGATGGGCCGTCGCACGAGCGTCCGCTATACTTCATCTCGCTGGGCAGCGGCAGCAGCGGCAACTGCGCCTACGTCGGCACCGATGATGGCGGCATTCTGGTTGACGCGGGTGTTGACCCCGAGGTGGTGTGGAAGCAGCTGGCGCGACACGGCATCACGCCGCTCATGGTGCAGGGCGTCATACTCACTCACGACCACCAGGACCACGTGCGATATGTCTACACCCTGGTGCGCAAGAACAAGCACATCGGCATCTACTGCACGCGCCGCCTCATGACGGGCCTGCTGCGGCGCAGCCGCATCTCGCGACGGGTGCAGGACTACATGCACCCCATCTACATCGAGACGCCGTTCAAGCTCGCCGACTTCGCCATCACCGCCTTCACAACCTCGCACGACGGCACCGACAACATGGGCTTTGAGATCGCCCTGGACGGGCGCACCCTGGTCGTCGCCACCGACATGGGCACCATCACGCCGCGCGCCGAGTTCTACATGAGCCGCGCCAACTACCTGATGATTGAGAGCAACTACGACCACGACATGCTGTGGAACGGCCACTACCCCGAGATGCTCAAGCACCGCGTGAGCGGCGACCAGGGCCACCTGGACAACATGGTTGCCGCCGAGTTTGTCGCCTCGCACTATCACCGCGGTTTGTCGCACGTGTGGCTGTGCCACCTCAGTGCCGACAACAACACGCCCGACATTGCCCGCGCCGCCATGGTCGGCAGGCTCGAGGCGATTGGTCTCACCGTGGGTGACGGCAGCCACTCGCCCGAGCACCGCGACCGCGACATCCAGGTCTACGCCCTGCCGCGCTTCGAGGCTTCCACTCTATTTATACTCACTTAAAAAACACTCTATTCATCTTCAACCTCGGTCACCTCGACTATCAGGTCGCCCACACTCGCTCCGGTGGGCGCTGTGCCGTTCACGCCCATGCGCACCGTGCGCACCGGCGTTCCGTAGGGTATCGTCGCCACGGGGCTCTTGGCGCGTCCGCTCAGGTACATGTGAGCCAGCGTGCCGCCGTGACACGACACCCCGCGGTCACCCCAAATGAGCAGATCGAGCTGCACCGCGCCGTCACTGTCGACCGCCCATAGCGACCGGCTCACGCGCTTGACGGTCTTGCTTATCGCCACGGCGCGGCTGCGATACTCCATCGGGACCGCGTCCGACGCCTCCTCGCGCGTCAGGTCTACCACGCTGCCGCCGGCGGTCACGGCGAGCGCCCGAGGCACGCGGTGGTACAGCTGCGTCGGCGCGAACGTGCGCCGCACGGTCAAGCCGCCCGCCGTCAGCACGCTCACCTCACCGGCGGCATCCATCAGCCACAGCTCGCCGTTGTCGTCGTTCATCGCCATGCCCACCGCCGCGCAGTGTTGCTGCAGGGTCTCTACCCGCGAGCCGGATGCCAAGCACAGCCGCCCGCCGTCGGTCACGTAGTAGATGCCTTGCTCGCCCTCAATGGGGTGGACGGCGGCATTGATCACGGTGCGGTACACCAGCCGCGGCTCGCCTAGCGCCCCGCTCGAGAGCTGCGGCACGGCATAGATGCCGTCGCTCGTGAACACGTACATCACGTAGCGGCCTGCGCTGCCCCAAAACAGCGGACGGGTCACCGGCAACAACGCCAACGGCATCGCGCCGGTCACGCGCCGGCTGTGCTCAACGACCATCGCGTTGCCGATGGCACTCATCACCAGGCGCCCGTCGCCGGTGAGCAGGTAGTACCTGCCGTTGTGCACCAGCGCGTCGGTCGCGCCCTCGGCACCCACCATCGTCAGCATCGTCGACACGGTGTCGACACTGCGGCTCTCGCCGCCCACGACGGGCGTAAAGCCGCTCGCGCCGGTCAGGTCGGTGGTGCAGGCTATCACGGTGTAGGTGCTCGAGCGCAGCAGTGCCGCCTCGATGGCGGGCAGGCTGTTCGCCTCGGGCTGGGCACTGAGCAGGTACGTGCGGTTGCCGCTGTCTAAGCGTGTGATGGCGCGCAACGTCACCGTGCCGGCACTGTTCACCGCGCTCATCTCGTCGGTCACCAGCAGGTCGATGCTCTTGATCAGGTGCCACCACGAGCGGTCCACGCCGCGCGTGATCGCGCCGACCACACCGTAGGTGCCTATTGCCACGCTCGTCGCCTCCACGCCGGTGAACCCGCTGCCGCTGTTGCTCACATTCATCACCGCCGCCACCGCGGCATTGGCGCGCGCCACCTCGCTGAGCACCACGGGCTCGCTCACCCACAGGTAGTTGTCGTCGTTCATCCTGAGGGCGTAGCGTGCCACTACCACGCCGGTGTGACTGCCGGCGCGCGCCGCGGCGCCTTCCATGGCGCACCATGCCTGCCGCACCGCCTGGCTCAGGTGGGCGGTGTCAACGCTCGACAGGGGCGTTGACCACGTGCTGTAGGGTGTCTCGAAGGTGTAGGCGTCAATCTGCGACGTCCGGGTGCCGTGATTGCCCTCGCTGATGCTCACTGCCGGTATGGCGTTGCTCAGCCGCAACTCGCTCCACTCGCCGCCGTTCTCGCTCAGCGCGCTCACGCCCTCGCCGGTCGTGAGCAGCAACAACTCGCCGCAGCTGTCCACATGGACCATCTGCTCGCCGTCGCCCAGGGTGTACACGTGGGCGGAATCCACGTACACGCGGTCGCCGCTGCGGTACACCGCACGCCCGTCAGCCAGCGTGTACAGCAGCTGCGCGCCGGCGGGTAGCTCCATGATTTCGACCGGATTGCCAGTCACCGTGAGCACGCCATCGTCCTCACGCAGGTTCACCAGTACATCGCCCTTACCGGGCCTAATCTCAATTGTGTGTGCCTTCATTGTTATAGTGTCTTTAGTGTCTTTAA
>CAMHDX010000178.1 GCA_946183895.1 uncultured Porphyromonadaceae bacterium
TCGACCCGCGCTCGTCGAAGTTCGGCCGGCTCAACATCGGCGGCCGCATGTTCTCCATCACGGGTGGGCTCGAATCCTACATCACGCTCGCGGCGCGCATCTTCACGGGCGAGACCAAGACCAAGTACTATCGTCCCGGACAGACGCTCGACTACGCCACGATGAAACTCGACAATCCCAAGATTTCGATGCCAGTGCGCAACTTAGTCGACATCCCCGCCGGCCAGGAGGCGCAGGTGCAAGTCGTGTTCAACAACGAGAGCGAGGTGCACGAGGAACTCTCGCCCGTCTTCCTCATGGTCAAGACCGATTCCAACCCCAACGGACTGCAAATCTTCATGGACGGTCAATCGCTGCTCAACGGCACCGAGTTGTGGCTGCCGTATGGCGTGCCGTTGACCAAGACGCTCACCATCAAGCAGAGTGACAACTCGATTTTGGACTACAACGACATCACACTCGTCATTGCCAACACGTGTAACCCGACATTGTGGACCTTCGACGAGGTGTCGTTCAGCGCCCACTTTGTGCCGGCTGCTCCCGCCATCACCCTCAAGCTCAACAAGAACATTCTCAACGAGCGCGCGGTGCAGAGCGGCGAGCAACTCAATGTCAGCATCAGTGACATCAACCGCATGTTCACCGGCCTCAAGGGCATCCGCTTGAAGTACCGCTTCGCCGGCGACGCGCAGTGGGTCACTGCCCATGAGTGGCTCACAAGCAGCGAGTACATGACCGATGGTCACGAGAACGACACGCAGTCGCAACTGCCCGATGACCAGCCGGATATCGTCTATAACCTCGAGCTGCCGGGCATTGACGGCAACTATATCGTCGCCGCCGAGAGCATGTGCATCTTCGGTAACAAGGAGTACACCAACCAGACGCCCGAGCAAACCGTCATTCGCGACACGCGCGGACCCAAGTTGCTCGGACAAGCTTATCCCAACTCGGGCATACTCACCCCGACCGATGATATTTACATCCGCTTCAACGAGGCTATCCGCGAGAGTTACCTGACCAAGGACACCAACTTCTTTATCACCGGCTCGCTCAACGACTCGCAGGTGAACCACGACGTGTCACTACAGTTCAACGGCTCGCCCGTCGAGACCGATGCCTACCTGCCCATCACCAACACGAGCTTCTCGGGCTCGCTGTGGATCAAGCGCAAGACAGGAGGCTCGCTCATTGAGCATGGTATGGAGGGCAACCGCCTCTCGCTGAGCATTAACGACAGCGGTAACGTGGTGGCTGACGTCAACGGCACCACTGCCACCTCCACGGCCGTCATTCCGGTCGACAAGTGGGTCTTCCTCGCCTTTAACTATGTCAAGGGAGCCACCGCCGGCGACAACACCCTGACCATGCTTGTGGCTGAGGACGACACGGAGACGATGCTCTTTGACGAGCTCACCGTGCCCGACTATGACAACAACGGACGCATCATCCTGGGTCGCGGCTACACCGGCATGATGCACGAGCTGGTGTTGTGGAACAAGAACACTCCCGTGCGCACACTGCTCGGACAGAAGGACGAGGTCATCGCCTCCTATATGCCCGGCCTGGTGGGCTACTGGAAGATGGACGAGGGACATGGCACACTGGTGACCGACCATGCCCGCGGTCGCAATATCCACCTGCCCGCCGAGACGTGGAATATCGAGAACAGCAACCTTGCCGCACACCTTGACGGCGCGCACTCCATCAAGCTACCCATCGGCTCTATCTCGCCGCGACCCACCGATAGCTACGTGATGGAGATGTGGTTCCGTGGCGAGCCTGACAAGAACGCCCGCGCGACGCTCTTCTCGGTCACTGACCGCGTCTCGCTCTGCTTTGACGTTGACAACTCGCTCGTGCTGCAAGTCTACGACAAGGAGGATCACACATCGCTTGACACCAACGGTCTGCCTATTATCCTCACTGATGTCAACTACAATGACGGCAACTGGCACCACTTCGCCCTCAACGTCCGTCGCGGCGTGGGCGCGGTGGCATACGTGGACGGCGGGGCCGTCAAGACCATCCCCGAGCAGACGATTCCCGAGCCCTCAGGCGACTACATCTACATCGGCTCGATGCTCAAGCGTCCTTCGCCCTCGGCATCGCCTATCGAGACCTTCCACTTTACCGGCGACATCGACGAGATTCGCTTCTGGAACGTCGCTACCGATGGCACCTCGCTCATCGCCAACATGTACAACCAGGTGGACACTGCCAAGGTGGCGGGCCTCATCGCCTACTATCCGATGGAGCATAGCCGACTGGATGCCAACAACAAAATAGTCAAAGAGTTCAGCCTCGACAACGCGGCACCCGGTGAGCATCACATCACCACGCCAGCGGCTCTGGGAGACGGCGTCACGCAAGCCGCCACGGCTCCCGCGTTGCGCACCGCGCCGCTCAAGCAGAACCTCGACTTTGACTTCGTCGCCTCCAGCAACGAGATTTACATCGGCCTCAACACGCTGCCCGCCAAGATGCAGGGCAACCTGCTCACGTTCACCGTCAAGAACGTGCGCGACATGCAGGACAACCTCTCCGAGACCATCACGTGGAGCGCCGAGGTTGACTACCGGACCCTCGTCTGGGCACAGTCCGACGGCCTCGAGATCCACAAGGGACGTCTGTACGAATCGCGTGTCAACACAATCCTGCGCAACAAGGGCCGCGCAACCGAGAACTTCACCATCACCGGCCTGCCGTCGTGGGTGACCCTCAACACTCCCTCGGGAGTGCTCGGCATCAATGAGTCGACCGAGATTGAGTTCGTTATCGGTGCCAACGCACCGCTGGGAAGACACGTCTTCTATGTGTACGCCGTCAACGATGACGATATCAGCACCCCGCTGCCCGTCAGCGTCTACGTCTGGGGCAACGAACCTTCATGGTCGGTCAACTCGGACAACTACGAGAGCTCGATGAACGTGGTGGGACAAATCTACTTCGACGACAAGATATGCAACAACCCCAACACCATGATAGGCGCCTTTGTGGACGGTGAGTGCCGTGGTGTTGATAGGCCCAAGCTGGTTAATAGCCGTGATGCTTACTATGTGACCATGACGGTGTACGGCACTGAGGACATCAACAAGACCCAGCCGATCGAGTTCCGCATCTATGATGCCGACCGCGGAGTGGTGCTCAGCGATGTGACCACAACGCTCAATGGCAAGCCTGTCAACGTTGCCTATAACGCCAACGGCCTCGTGGGTAGCTATGACAACCCGGTGAAGTGGACCACCGGTGACCAGGTTGAGCAGTCACTACCCTTGTCGACCGGTTGGAACTGGATCTCGCTCTACACCAAGCCCGCGCAGGGCAAGGCCGACCTTGAGAGTGTGTTCGGACATGCCAAGGTGTTCAACACCATCAAGAGCAAGGAGGGCTTCGCCATGAATAGCGGCACGGTGTGGCAGCAGGATGGACTTGACACTGTGGCTGTGGGCAATCTCTACAAAGTCAAGGTGAAGGCCGATGTCAACCACTACATCAAGGGCATGGTGATCAATCCCGCCACCATGGCGCAGACCATCCACCCGGGCTGGAACTGGATTGGCCCGATTTCGATCTTCAACTTGAGCCTGCGAGAGGCGTTTGCCGACCTCAATCCGACGCGTGGAGACATCGTCAAGAGCAAGGAGGCTGTCGCCTTCTACGACGGCTACAAGTGGGAAGGCTCGCTCAGCGCGCTCGTGCCTGGCGAGGGCTACTACTACAGGTCGTACAACCCGCTTGATGTGACCTTCCACTATCCGACCATTGACACCCACAGCGAGATGGCCATCGCACCGATGCGCGCCCCGCGCCGCACGGTCTTCAATCCGGTGGACCACCACCGCTTCAGCGACAACATGAACGTGGTGGCTCGCGTGATTGTCGACGATGTGCAGGTTGACACCCTGACAGTCGCCT
>CAMHDX010000179.1 GCA_946183895.1 uncultured Porphyromonadaceae bacterium
ATCAGCAGCAAGATGGCAAAGAAGTAGGTGCCCATGAAGTTCTTGATGATGTAATAATCAAACTTCTTGAGCCACGGTTTGCCCGAGTTCCGCCTAAAGAGTTTGCGGAACCATGCCCACAGCGTTGCCGCCTTGCTCGGCACCTGCTGCGTTGTCTGCTCAGTGTCCACGTCGTTTGCGTCCATTGTCAACTGTGTGAATGGGCCTACAGCCGTTGTTGAACATCAATGACCATTTGACGCTTCCACGCCGCGAAGTCGCCGGCAATGATGTGTTGACGCGCCTCGCGCACCAGCCACAAGTAGAATGCCAGGTTGTGAATACTCGCGATTTGCATCGCCAACAACTCTTGCGCGATGAACAGGTGGCGCAGATAGGCCTTGGAGTACATGCGGTCGACCACGCTGGGCCCGTCCTCTTGCAGCGGGCTGAAGTCGTCAGCCCACTTGCGGTTGCGCATGTTCATGATGCCGTGGCGGGTGAAGAGCATACCATTGCGGCCATTGCGAGTGGGCATCACGCAGTCCATCATGTCCACGCCGCGGTCAATAGCCTCAAGGATATTCTCCGGCTTGCCCACTCCCATCAGGTATCGCGGCTTGTCTTGCGGCAGGATGTCGTTAACAACCTCAATCATGTCGTACATTACCTCGGTAGGCTCACCTACTGCCAGCCCGCCGATGGCGTAGCCCTCGGCACCCAGGTCGGTGACAAAGCGGGCGCTCTCCTGTCGCAAGTCAGGATACACACATCCCTGAACAATCGGGAAGAATGCCTGTGAGTGGCCATATAGCGGCTGAGTCTCGTTGAAGTGACGCCAACCGCGCTCCAACCAACGCTCGGTGAGCGTGAGTGAACGGCGGGCATAGTCGCGCTCGGCAGTACCGGGCGTGCACTCGTCCAATGCCATCATGATGTCACTGCCGATGGTGCGCTGGATGTCCACTACACCCTCGGGCGTAAACAAGTGCTTGGAGCCGTCAATGTGGCTGCGAAATGTCACGCCCTCCTCCTTGATTTTGCGTTGCTCGGCAAGCGAGAACACCTGGAAGCCACCACTGTCGGTCAAGATGGGACCACTCCATGAGTTGAACTTGTGCAAGCCGCCGGCACGATGAATGATATCCATGCCCGGACGCAGGTACAGGTGATAAGTGTTGCCCAAGATTATCTGAGCCTTGATGTCGTCGCGCAACTCGGACATGTGCACCGCCTTGACGGCGCCCACAGTGCCCACCGGCATGAATATTGGGGTCTCAATTAATCCATGGTCGGTGGTGATTACACCGGCTCGCGCCGCACTGCCGTCGGCAACACTTTTCAGTTCAAACTTCATGAGTTGGTCTAGTTAGTATACTTTGAGTTAAAATTTAGGGTTTGGTGGGTAATGGGCTTGTTGATACCGATTTATCACCGCCAAACCCTATGATTGTCAATTATTGTGTGTTAATCACATGATGCCGCGCTCGCGCAGCTTGAGTTGCCACTTCCAGGCGCTCAACATTGTCTCGTCGAGCGTAGCCTCGGCCTTCCAGCCCAGCACCTCATTAGCGCGTTTGGGGTCAGCCCAGATTTGGATGATGTCGCCCGGACGACGGTCAACATACTTGTAGGGCACCTTTACGCCCGTAGCGCGCTCAAAGGCATCGAGCAGCTGTTGCACACTCACGCCGTCGCCGGTGCCGATGTTAAAGACCTCCAGAGCCTCATCACTCTTGTCCTCCAGCATGCGTGCGAGGGCAACCACGTGAGCCTTAGCCAGGTCAACAACGTTGATAAAGTCGCGGATGCAAGTGCCATCGGGAGTCGGATAGTCATTGCCAAACACACTCAGCTCCTTGCGCACACCGATTGCGGTTTGCGTGAGGTATGGTACTAGGTTGGCGGGCACTCCATTGGGCAACTCACCAATCTCGGCACTGGGATGAGCACCGATGGGGTTGAAGTAGCGCAGCAAAATCGCCTTGATGGGGCTGCCGCTGCGAATCACGTCGGCGATGATGTCCTCGCTCACCTGCTTGGTCGCACCGTAGGGCGAAGTAGCCTTCTTGGTCGGAGCGTCCTCGGTGATGGGATTGTGGTCGGGCTCGCCGTAGACCGTGCATGACGAGGAGAACACAAAGCCCTTGACACCAAACTCAGGCATCAACTCCAGCAAGTTGAGCAGGATATTGAGGTTGTTGCGGTAGTACATGATGGGCTTCTGCATGCTCTCGCCCACTGCCTTGCTTGCCGCGAAGTCAATGATGCCGCTAATGCCCTTCTCGGCAGTGAACAAGGCGCGCATTGCCGCCATGTCGGTACAATCGGCCTTGTAGAATGCCGGGCGCACACCGGTGATGCGCTCAATACCATCGAGCACATCGGCGTTGCTGTTACTCAGGTTGTCGACGATAACAACGTCATAGCCTGCATTAATCAGTTCAACTGTGGTGTGAGAGCCGATAAAGCCCATGCCACCGGCAACAAGAATTTTACCCTTCATAGTTGTTTTAAGATTTAGTGAATTGTTAATGATAGGTTAGAGATTTTCTTTCAAGAAATTGATGATGCGTTCGCAGGCATGTCCGTCGCCATAGGGGTTCACGGCATGGCTCATGGCATGATAAGCATCGGCGTCGTCGAGCAGCAGCGACACGTTGTCCACGATCTTGTCGTAGTCGGTGCCCACCAGCTTCACTGTGCCGGCATCAAGCGCCTCGGGACGCTCGGTGGTGTCGCGCATCACCAGCACCGGCTTGCCCAGGCCCGGAGCCTCCTCCTGTATGCCACCGCTATCGGTCAGCACGATGGTCGCTTTCTCCATGAGGAAGACAAAGCTCAAGTACTCGAGCGGCTCAATAAAGAAGAGGTTGCCCAGATTGTTGAGGTTTTCACCAAAGGTGTCATGAATGGGCTTACGCACATTGGGATTGAGGTGCATGGGATAGACAAAGTCCACATCGGGATAGCGCTCACTCAGAGTCTTGATGGCACGGCAGATGTTGATAAAGCCGTCGCCAAAGTTTTCGCGGCGATGGCCGGTGATGAGAACCAGGCGATGTCCTTGAGCCGTGCGTGACACATCGTAGCCGGCATTGCTCAGCACTGCAGTCAACTCATCGTTGAGAGCCGCGTTCTGCTTGATTTTGTCTACAACCATGTAGAGCGCGTCAATCACCGTGTTACCTGTCACCGTGATATAGCTGTCCTTAACGCCCTCGCTGAGCAGATTGCTGCGGCTCAAGGGGGTTGGTGCAAAGTTAAAGCGCGAGATGCGGCCGGTGATTTGGCGGTTCATCTCCTCGGGCCACGGGCTGTAGATGTTGTAGGTGCGCAGGCCCGCCTCCACATGGCCAACGGGAATCTGCTGGTAGAAGGCAGCGAGTGCAGCGGCGGTACTGGTGGTGGTGTCGCCGTGGACGAGCACCACATCGGGCTTGTGCTCGCGCAGCACGTCGCGCATGCCCAGCAGCACACGTGCTGTGATGTCATACAAGTCCTGACCCTGCTTCATGATGTCCAGGTCAACCTCGGGCTTGATGTCAAAGATTTCCAAAACCTGGTCAAGCATCTGCCGGTGCTGGGCGGTGACGCACACTATAGTGTCAAACGTGTCGTTTGCCGCTTGAAACGCCTTGACTACCGGAGCCATCTTGATAGCCTCGGGGCGGGTGCCGAACACCAGCATCACTTTCTTCTTAAGATTCTGACTTTCCATTTTATTGTTGTTCAATTAATTTGTTTTGTCTCACATTTGAATATCTTGTGCCACAGTCGCTTGGCAAGATGCCACAACGCGATGCGCGCCTTGTCAAGCAATATGGACACAATAAAAACCACCGCAATAAATGTGGCGCTATATATTATAAACTCAAAACGAGGCTCATTATTGAACCAGTTGAGAATTATTTTATCGTAAAATCGTGTGCTGAT
>CAMHDX010000180.1 GCA_946183895.1 uncultured Porphyromonadaceae bacterium
GGATTGAACTTCTCGCTCAGGCCCTCGATAGTGGTCTTGAAGCCGCGCTTGTTGATAAACTGGAAGTCATAGCGCTTGACACCGCCCTCGACAACCTTGATGATCTTACCTTTAGTCACCGACTTGGGGCAGAAGATGCCCTCCTCGTCGTCGGCGATACCGGTAAAAATCTCGTAGGGACGACCGTCAATCAGGCCGATAAAGGCGATCCACTTCTCCTTGTTGTTCTGGAAGCGCACGACATCCGCCTCGAGCTCGGCGGGGCGCTTGAGGATGTGCTCCTCGCGCGCCATGTAGTGAGGTTGCTCCTCGACCTCGGCTTGCTCCTTCTCCTTCTTGTCCTTCGCCTCATTCTCGACGGCGACCAGCACACCGGCGCGCGAGCCGTCGCGATAGACCGTGCAACCCTTGCAGCCCGAGCGCCATGCCTCCATGTAGAGCTCGCCCACGGTCTCCTCGGTCACATCGGCGGGCAGGTTGATGGTCACACTGATCGAGTGATCAATCCAGCGCTGCACCGCGCCCTGCATTCTCACCTTAGCCAGCCAGTCAATGTCGTTGGCGGTGGCGCCGGCATAGGGCGAGCGCGCCACCAGGTCGTTAATCTCCTGCTGGCTATAGTCGTGCCGCACCTCAATGTTATTAACTTGCATCCAGGTCACGAACTTGGGGTGATAGACGATATACTCCTCAAACGAGTCGCCGCTCTCGTCAACAAAGGTCACATGGACATCGGGGTCGCCCGGGTTGACCTTGCGGCGGCGCTTATACACCGGCATGAACACCGGTTCGATGCCGCTGGTGGTCTGGGTCATCAGGCTCGTCGTGCCTGTCGGGGCGATGGTCAGGCAGGCGATGTTGCGGCGGCCATGCGCCTTCATCAGCTCGTACAACTCGGGGTCCGCCTCGCGAATGCGCGCGATGAACGGATTGTGCTGCTCGCGTTGCCAGTCATACACCTCGAACGCGCCACGTTGCTCCGCCATCTCCACGCTTGAGCGGTAAGCCGCCAGCGCGATGGTGCGATGCACCTTGACCGAGAAGTCGATAGCCTCGTCGGTGGCGTAGCGCAGCGACAGGGCCGCCAGCATGTCGCCCTCGGCAGTCGTGCCCACGCCGGTGCGACGACCCTTGAGCGTCTTGGAGCGAATCTTTTGCCACAACGCCAGCTCGTTGCGCTTGACCTCCTCGGTCTCGGGGTCCGCCTGAATCTTGGCGATGATGGCATCAATCTTCTCGATCTCCAGGTCGATGATGTCGTCCATGATGCGCTGGGCGCAGCGCACATGCTTCTTGAGCAACTCAAAGTCGAAACTCGCCTCGGGTGTGAACGGGTTGTTGACGTAGCTGTACAGGTTGATGGCAAGCAGTCGGCAACTGTCGTAGGGGCACAGGGGGATTTCGCCGCACGGATTGGTCGAGATGGTCTTGAAACCCAGGTCGGCATAGCAGTCGGGCACGCTCTCGCGGATGATAGTGTCCCAGAACAGCACGCCCGGCTCGGCGCTGCGCCACGCATTGTGGACAATCTTGCGCCACAGGGCCTGGGCGTCGATTTCGCGTGTCACGAGCGGCTTGTCGCTGTCAATGGGGAAGCGCTGAGTGAACTTCTCGCCTGCCGAGGCAGCCTTCATGAAGTCGTCGGTGATGCGCACACTCACATTGGCGCCCGTCACCTTGCCTTGCTCCATCTTGGCGTCAATAAAGCTCTCGCTGTCGGGATGCGCAATGCTCACGGTGAGCATCAGCGCGCCGCGGCGTCCGTCTTGCGCCACCTCGCGCGTACTATTACTATAACGCTCCATGAACGGGACCAGACCGGTTGAGGTGAGCGCCGAGTTCTTGACCGGCGTGCCCTTGGGACGCAGGTGTGACAGGTCATGGCCAACGCCACCGCGGCGCTTCATCAACTGCACCTGCTCCTCATCGATGCGGATGATGCCGGCATAGGAATCGGGCTCGCCGTCAAGCCCCACAACAAAGCAGTTGCTCAACGAGCCCACTTGCAGGTCGTTGCCGATACCCGCCATGGGACTGCCCTGCGGCACGATGTAGCGGAAGTGTGCCAACAAGTCAAAGATTTCGTCATGGCTCATCGCATCGGGATACTTCGCCTCGATGCGCGCCACCTCGGCGGCAATGCGATGGTGCATGTCGTCGGGCGTGAGCTCATAGAGCACGCCGTCCGAATCCTTCAAAGCATATTTGGTTGCCCACACGCGGGCCGCGAGTGCGTCGCCTTCAAAGTAGGACAAGGTCGCGTTGTACACCTCGTCGTAAGTGTAAGTTTTTGGCATTTAACTAACAAGAATTTTTAGTTTAGAATAATGGTATTGGCTATTGAGAAAGCGTTCTCAATAATCAGGGCAAAGATAGTAAAAATAAATCGCTTTTTGCACATTACGACTGCAAATAGTAACATCTAATAACAATTTTGTTAAAAAATTTTGTCGGATAAAAAATAATGTCTAAATTTGGCGGATAAAGTTTTGTAGCCACGACGCGAATAGCCGCCGAGTGGCAGTTGTCCCATCTATAAAAACGATTGATTATGGAACCGCGTGAACAAGCTGAATTGAACGAGCAACTCGCTCAGCAGCAAGACCTAAGCGAACCCGCAGCACCCGCTGCCGAGGTACAAGAGATTGAGAATGTTGTAGAACCGGAGGCCGCCCCCGTGGCAGAGCAAGAGGCAGAGCCGGTTGCCGAACCGGTAGCAGAGGCCGCTCCCGAGCCCGAGGCCGAGGCAGCAAGCGCCGGCCACGACTCGTTGCGTGCCCAGCTGGCAGGCAAGACCAAGCCCGAGCTGGTCAAGCTGCTCGAGGAGGTTGCCGACAAGCCCGTGGGCGAGACACGGGAGCAAGTAGCCGCCATCAAGGCCGCCTACTATGCTATTGTCAAGGAAGCCGAAGCCGCCGCGCGCGAAGCCTACAAGGAGGCTAACGACGGCAGCGACGAGGGCTTTGAGCCCGCAGCCGACGACGAGTGCGACACAGCCTTCGCAGCATTACTCAACACGATTAAGGAGAAACGTGCCGAGTTGCTTGCCGCTCAAGAAGCCGAGCGTGCCGCCAACTTGGAGCGCAAACGCGCCATAATTGCCGAGATAAATGCCATCACCGACGACCCTGACAACATCAACCGCCAGTTCCAGCGCGTGCAGCAGTTGCAAAACGACTTCAAGGCGGACTTTGATGTGCCCGCCTCGGAATCGACCGCGCTGTGGAAGGAGTTCAAACTCGCTGTCGAGAAGTTCTACGACCTGCACAAGATCAACATGGAGTTGCGCGACTATGACTTCAAGAAGAACCTGACCATCAAGCAGCAACTGTGCGAGCAGGCCGAGGCACTCGACGAGGAGCCCGATGTGCTGGTCGCCTTCCGCAAGCTCCAGGAGTTGCACGACAAGTGGCGCGAGACCGGTCCGGTCGCCAAGGAGCTGCGCGAGGCTCTGTGGGCACGCTTCAAGAATGCCAGCGCGGTGATCAACAAGAAGCACCAGGCCTTCTTTGAGGAGCGCAAGAGCCGCGAGAAGGAGAATGCCGACGCCAAGACGGCGTTGTGCGAGGAGATTGAGCAAGTCTCGACCGAGGGTCTCAACACCTACGCCGCGTGGGACCAAGCCACCCAAGTCATCCTTGACCTGCAGCAACGCTGGCGCAAGCTGGGCTTCGCGTCGCGCAAGGTCAACAACGAGCTGTTTGCCCGCTTCCGCAAGGCGTGCGACGACTTCTTCAGCCAGAAGGCAGCCTTCTTCAAGAAGATGAAAGACGAGCTGAGCGACAACCTGGCTCGCAAGATTGAGCTGTGCGAGCAGGCCGAGGCGCTCGCCGAGAGCACCGAGTGGCGCTCCACCACCGACAAGCTCATTGAGCTGCAAAAGCAGTGGAAGACCATCGGCACCGTC
>CAMHDX010000181.1 GCA_946183895.1 uncultured Porphyromonadaceae bacterium
GGATAATGGCAACCGTATTGTGGTGGTATCTATATTATATCGGTAGATGGGCCGGCCTTCAGCCGAGATATTTCGAATATGCGTGCTATTAGTGCCACGTGCCAAAAGTGGAAGGTTTGTTCATGGTAGGTTGCGTGCATAAGAACAGCACAAGACACAAGAAACTTACAAAAAACTTCAATATAGTTGTTGTTTTTGTTGTTTATAAGACATAGAACCCATGGAGTTAGAGGTTGCTCGTTGGTACTGGATTGGGGCGAAATGACAAATTTAATTTGTCATTTCAGGTGGATTGCAGTAACTTTGCAGCGCATATAATTATGAGTAAGCAGTGCGGTGGTTTGTCGCGGGCGGCGTAATGCCGTCTGAGGAAAGTCCGGGCAACACAGAGCATCACATTTCTTAACGGGAAGCTACGGGTGACCGTAGGGTTCAAGGTGACAGAAAACAACCGCCATGGCCTCACGTGTGAGTGCCGCGGTAAGGGTGAAAAGGTGGGGTAAGAGCCCACCGGGCGCGATGGTGACTTCGCGTGCCGCACTACCTGTGAGTTGCAAGGTCAAGTATACCGGCATTTAAGGGTGGCTCGTCCATTGTCGGGGGGTAGACTGCTGTTGGCTCCGCCAACTATCGGCACAGCAATGTGTCGGACAGATAAATGACAAGCGCCCGCGGATGCATTTGCTCGCAGACTGTTGTATGTGGAGCTGCCGCGGGAACATAACCCGGCTTATAGCCGCACTGTAATTTAAAAAAGGTGGTGTGCCAGCATTGCTGACACACCACCTTGATTTCTTGTGGGGCTCGAACCGATTATTCCTCGTCATCGGCGATGGGCACTGCGTAGTAGCCAGGACGACCGGTGGGAGAGATGCCGGTGATGAACATCACCTTGTTGCTATCGCTCGAGCGCATGATCTGGTTGTAGATGTTCTCAACGTCGTCGCGGCTGTTGACACCGATGTTGTTGATTTCGGTGATGATGAAACCTTCCTTGACACCGGCAGCCTTGAACTTGCCGTTCTTGATGCCAACGACCTTGACACCGCTCGAGATGCCCATGTCGCGCTTGTCGGCGGCGGTCAACTCGGCGAATGCACAGCCCAGGCTCATCACGTCGCTACTCTTGGTGACCTTGGTGGTGCCCTGGTTGTTCTTGAGCGTCACGGTGGTCTTCTTCAACTTGTTGTCGCGGTAGAATTCGATCTCCGCCTTGTCGCCGGGGCGCAGCTTGTTCATCTGCTCTTGCATCTCACCGCTGTTTTTGACCGGTGCGCCACCCAGCTTCACAATCACATCGCCCGACTCGAGCCCTGCCTCCTTGGCGGCACTGCGGTCAACCACCTCGGCAACGTACAAGCCCTCGTTGGTGGCGGTGATGTTCTTCTCCTTGGCGAGCTCGGCGTCAAGCTCCTTGTACTGGATGCCCAGCACGGCGCGTTGCACGGTACCATACTGCTTGAGGTCGGTGACAACCTTCTTGACTGTAGTGCTCGGCACAGCGAACGAGCAGCCGCTGTAGTTGCCGGTTTGGCTATAGATCATGGTGTTGATGCCAATCAGTTCGCCGGAGGTGTTCACCAGCGCGCCACCACTGTTGCCGGGGTTCACGGCGGCATCGTGCTGGATGAATGCCTTGATGCCGGTGTTGCTCTCGCTCAAGCCGCGTGCCTTGGCGCTGATGATGCCGGCGGTCACGGTGCTGTTGAAGCCGAAGGGGTTGCCCACGGCGAGCACCCATTCGCCCACCTTGACAGCTTCGCTATTGCCGAACGACAGCGGGTGCAGGTCCTTGGCGTTGATCTTGAGCAACGCGATGTCGGTCTTCTCGTCGGTGCCGACCAGGGTGGCGTTGAACGTGCGGTTGTCGTTGAGGGTGACTTCAATCTTCTCGGCACCGTCAATCACATGGTTGTTGGTCACGATGTAGCCATCGCTGCTGATGACCACACCGCTGCCCATGCCCTTGGGTTGAGGCTTGGATTCCTGCTTGGGCTGCTGTTGCTGGCTGCGACGGCGCTGCTGGCCGCCAAAGCCCGGGCCGAAGAAGAACTCAAACGGGTCCCACTCGTCGCCGCCGCCAAAGATGGATTGCTGTTGCTGCACCGTCGCGAGGTTCTTGATGCTCACGACGCTGTTGATGGTGTTCTCGGCGACTACGGTGAGGTCAACTGTGCCGGCGGGAGTGTAAGCGGCACGATTGTATTGTCCGCCCTGTGCCGGGTCGTTGCCCAGGAAGGTGTCGGCGGTCTCGCTATCACTGCTCTTGAGCGCGCTCGACGCCACCAGTGTGGTCGCGGAGCCGGCTATGGATGCGGCAAGGAGCAGCAGGCCGAATTTCATGTTGTTTGTCATAATCGCTATGTGTTAAAGTTAAATATTCGATTTGTTAAAATTAACCATTCAAATTCCGTGCCAAATGTACAACAAAAGGCATCAAAAACAATAAGGCGGCACGATTTTTTAAGATACATTAATATCGTGCCACCTCGTTTTTAACTTGTTTAGCGTTTAGCCACCGGGCGATTTACATTCATTAACCCGCCCATGGTTGATGCGTGTTTTAACGGAACACCAGGCTTCCCTTCTTGTAGTCGTAGCGGCTGTTGACAATGAGTACCGCCTCGTCGCGGTAGGCGCTGTGGTAGCAGTACTTGGTCTCGATGTAGAAGTAGTCGGTGTAGTTGAATTCGACCTTATACAAGTTGGTGTCGACGCGTGTGACCTTGACCTCGTAGGTGCCCTTGTCCAGCTCGACGGGCACCAGCAGGCTCTTGGCCTCCTTGACGTTGTTGTAGTTGTCAATGACCTTGCTGCCGCGAGGCAGTTCTTGCACCTCGTAGAAGGCGGCGACCTCGTAGGCGTTATCAGCCGCGGCGACCAGTGCCGCTACCATCATGGCGAGTATCAATATGGCTTGTTTCATAGTGGCTGTAGGGTTACTGACCGGTTAGCAATTCGGGTTCTTCAAGAGCAACACGTTGAAGACGGTTACTTCAAGGCGTGTCACGTCGGGCAAGACATGGATGTCACCGCGTCCGGTCACTGTGATTGTTCGGTTTTCGCTCATTTTTATATGTGTTATCGTTGTTTATTTGGTGAGGCTGACGTTGATTGAGATGCCGTAGTTGCTGTTGGTGGTGGGGTAGGCGGTGGTTGACACGAGCGGGGTGTTGACCTGGTGGTCAAAGTAGGCGCCCAGTGTCAGTCGCTTGCTCAGCACATAGTTGGCGGTTAAGTTGATTGAGAGGGTCTTGGTGCCGCTGGTGGCTTGGGCGGTCGCGTCCTCAATCTTGCGGATGAGCGCGTTGTTGTTGCCCCATTGCAGGTCAAAGTTTAGCGTCAGGTCGTTGCTGACACCTTCCTGCCGATTGCGTATTTTGAGCACGCTGTTGAAGTTGGCTATCTTGTAGCTGGCACCTATTGAGAATTGCTTGTTGTTAGCCTCGACAACCTGACCCGCCGCCGTGTTGAGCGTGAGGTTGCGGCTGTCGTTGTACTGCACGTTGATGGTCATGCCGTTGTTGAGCGTGGCGCTGAGGCCAATCAGCGGCGCGAACTTCTCGGTGATGGACACCGAGGCGATGTTGTAGGGCGACGACGGGATGGCGCCGCCGGTGAGCTCGTCCTTGGTGAAGCCCATGTTCTCGCCCACCATCACCCAGTCGGTAAACGAGTTGAACTGCCCCACGGTGTAGGTGCACTGGTAGGCATGGGTGAGCGTGAGGCTCTTGAGGAACTTCTTGAGGAACGACACCTTGGACAGGCCGTCGTAGGTGACACGCCAGTTGGGCAAGATCTCCTTGATTGACGGGAATGGGTTGAGTGTCACCTTGCGCGGGTCCTTGCCGGAGTAGGCTGCCATGAAGGCGGGGATGAGCACATCGCTGCTGGACCGGTTCA
>CAMHDX010000182.1 GCA_946183895.1 uncultured Porphyromonadaceae bacterium
GGTGTTCACGAGTTCGAAACTGATGTTCAGCTCGTGGTCTTGCGTGTAAGTGGTGCTGTTCTCCACGCTATGCGTCAAAGTTGTGGCTGTTCCACCCTGGCCCAGGCCCTGCAGTTCGCCCTTGGGCAGTGCCCAGTAGATGGTGCTGCCGCAGTTGCTCTTGATTTCGTCCTCATATTGCGGGTAACTCATCGGGTCGCCCGGCGTGTTGTGGAGCACGGCCGAGAGGTCGGGAATTTCGGCATTGTCGGCGCGCATGAGCATATAGTCGGTCATCGCCACGTTCTGCTCGCTGCTGTAGTAGGGGCAGCCCACGGTAAGCATCGTGCCCACAGCGTCCTCGTTGTCGCTGGCCACGCATTCGTAGTTATAGACAAAGTAGGGCGTGATGGTCAGAATCACCGAGTTGTCGTCAAATGTGGTGTATTCCTTGCCGTAGGTAATCACTTCTTCGCTCTCCTCGCCGAATGTATTGTTATATTCCACGCTGGCGGTGATGTCGATTTCGTATGCCTTGCTGATGAAGCCCACCTCGTTATTATAGCCGGCGATGAGCTTGGCGCTATTGCTGCTGGAGCGTCCGCTGCCGGAGCCGCTCGAACTGCTCTTGCCCCAACTGGTTGCCGCCGTGGCGTTGCCGTAGTCGGCGTCGGTGTAATAGGGTGCCGCGGCCAGCACGGCGTGGATCTGCGGATTGGTGAACGTCACGTTCATGTCGCGGAAGCGATATACGGCGCGACGGGCATCCTTGGCGGGAATCGGGCAGAATGCCGGGTGGGTGTAGCTGTCGGACACTTCTTGCCTCTCTTTTAACATGAAGACGTTGCCCACGCGTACACCCGCTCCATGACCATCCTGACTCGTCTCGATGTTTCTCACCGAGAAGACGCCGTTTTGCGGGCTGTACATGCGGATGAGGCCGCGCAGTTGTGAGCCGACCCAATACACGTTATTGGCCCATTCATACCAACCGGTATAGGCATCAATAACCGAGAGGACCGCAATGTCGTCGGCTCCGTTGGGCGACCCGTATTTGAACTTTCCAGCCACTACATTGTCGGCAGGGAAATAGATGAAGTTATTGCCCTGGTTGTGTCCCTGGAAGCCGCCGGGATTGGCTATCGAAGTGATGCCTGTGCCGTCCTTGCTGAACACATTGGTGCCGTCAAACCGGTACAGTCCGCCGGCGGCGAGGATATCGGCGGGGAAACCCATGCCACGCGAGTGGACGACGGTGATGCAGGTGTTCTGCAGATAGTTGGTCTGTTCTTCGATAGTGGCCCGGGAGATGGGCGGCACGAGCATTGGCGAGCCTTCCTGCCGCATCCATACCGATGTTTTCGCCACATAGTTGCGGTTCTGGTTCACGTCACCCACCTGGCAGATGAGGTCGTTGCGTGTGGCGACCACCACGTCGCCAATCTTGATGTCGAGCCATGGCTCACGGTCAGTGTTGAGCCTGGCGCCGAGGCCGACGTTGTAGGTGGCGTTGCCGTTTAGCTTGTCGTTGTCGATGCCATCGCAGAACACCATTGCCTGCACCTGTCCGTTGTTCTCGGTGATGACGGCCAGGTCGGGTTTGCCGTCGCCGTCAAAGTCACCCGTGGCGGCACGTGTGGCGGCGCTGGGGAAGCTGCGCTCGGCGATTACGGTGCTGTAGTCAGCGCCGTCGATGACCAAGAAGCGTCCGCCGATGCCCACCACAAGGTCGTCGCTCTGGTCGTCGTTGAAGTCGGCCGTAACGATTTGTATCCGTTTGGCATAATACTCATAGACATCGAAATAGTCGGTCCATGTCGACTCGTTGTTGCCCCAGAAGCGGAACGGGTAAGCCTCCAAGCCGTTAGGCATATAGAAGGTTCCCGGTAAGGCGACTGTCGTAGCGGTAGAGCCGTCGCGGTTGTAGATTTCGATACGAGCTGTGCCGTTGCCGGACCACGACGTCGTGTTTGAGGTTGGTGGGTTCTTGGGATTGGTTGTTCCCGTGTTGTTGCGTTCAAACACCAGTTTGGCAATACGTTCTCCCTCAGGCACATATTGGAGAGCCATTTTCTTGAGGTTTCTTGAGGCGTCGGTATTGGAGTTCAGGTTGGTGAAATTGCCGTTGAGATCCACTTTAAACATGCCTCGGGAAGCAAATACGTCCCCTTCCATCCAACCATAACCAATGGACGATGCACCCATGTGCGTTGCGTATCTGTCGTTGTACCAGTCGAGAACCATCTCGATTGTGCCGGTCTGAACCGTGTATAACTCGCCGATGGGCTGTCCGCTGTATGGGTTGACGGGTGCCTTGGAGGCAGCATGCCGCGCGGCCTGCATCTCGCTGGAGAAGAACTCGTCCATCATGCCCTTGTAGGGGCTGAAGCCCACGCGCACGCCACGGATGTGGAAGCCGTTGTCGACCGGCGCGCCCATTGTGGAGAACATCACGGCGTCGGTGCCGTCGCGCAGTTCGGCCCACATCGGCCGCTTGGAGAGCGTGGTGGAGGTGAGGATGTATCCGCGCTGGTCGTGCGAGGTGACATTGCCGCCGGTGTTGACGTATCCGTGGGCGTTCAGGCGCAGGTAGAGCGAGTCGACGTTCTCTTCCCACGTGCCCCACTCGCTGTCGTCGCCGTGAGCCTTGAGCAGGGCACCGGCATGATTGGCTCCGCCCAGTTTGCGCAGCACGGTGTTCACCTCGTCGCCGGTGGGCAGGCGCCAGCCTTCGGGCAGCGCCTTGAGTGCGCCCTCGTAGTTGTAGTAGGCATCGGTGACGTCGTTATTCACGACCATACACTTGGTCACCGAGGCTTCCTGCCAGTCGCCCGCGCTGCTCACCTTGCTCACACCGCTGCGCCGCACGTAGCGCAGGTCCTCGGCCATCCAGAGCAGTCCGCCGGCCTCGACGATGGGGTAGCAGTATCCGTCGGCGTCCTTACACTCAAAGAAAGAGAACGTGTTGGTGTGGCTGTTGGCGGGCTGCTGCATCAAGATGGTGGTCATGTCGCCGCTCTTGGCGGTGAAGCGTAACAGGTCGCCGGCGGTGAAGTCCATCGTCACCGTCTTTCCGGTGGCGCGCCGCGCCGCGCTGCGCCACTGCGTGGCCTGCACGCGTCCGGCGGCGTCGGTGAGGCGCACGGTGTATCGTCCGGCCTCCATCGCTTTCAGTTTGAGTGAGTTGCGGCCTACTTTCGCCGTGACCACGCTGCGCGCCGCCACCTTGCCGTCGCGGTCAATCACCTCGATGGTGGTCGCGCCTGCCTTGGCGACGTCAAACGTCAGCCGGGCGTCGGCCATCGATACGGCCGGACTGATTACCGGGCGCGTCAGCCGTCCCTTGTTCTCCTTTATGGAGTGCGCGCGGCGCTTCGCCGCCTCGCTGCCTTTGATGGCGAGCCGCAAGATATCGTTGCCGCCCAGTTCGAGCGTCTCGCCGGTGGCGATGTTGACCACGGTCACGGTTTCCACCGTCGGGGTGGCGCCGTTGGCACCCTGACCGGCAAAGTCAATGTCGATATACTCAACACCGGTAGCATCAGTGTCTTCATTTAAAATGGCTGACAGTATTACGTTGACATCACCCACGTTGACACCACCATCGCCATTGACATCAAGTGACGTGTCATTGCTCTCCTGCAAGATGGCTGCCAGAACCACATTGACATCGCCCACATTGACAGTGCCATCGTGGTTCACGTCACACTTGACCGCCAGGGGCGATCGCATGGGTTGCTGAACTACTTGCCCTCTTGCCACTTGTCCTATACATATTATAAATAATAGTGACAGAACACGAAGTAAGTCAAATCTCGTTTCCATAATAAAGAGTATTTAATACAATAAACTTGAGCACAAAAATAGCCGTAATTCTCGGTTATCATGCTCCATTGAGTGTGGAGTTTAGTGTGAAT
>CAMHDX010000183.1 GCA_946183895.1 uncultured Porphyromonadaceae bacterium
TGCCGCAAAATTCACATTTTTTAATAATACAGGCAAGTGTTGGTAATGCAATGGTAAATAGCCGTAACACACCCTTGTTCGCAATTAATTGATTATCTTAATATTACAACACGGCATAAAAATTTCATAGTAAGTTTTGTGCCAATTGCAAAAATATTCATACCTTTGTGGCACTACAATTTTCAAGCAACCATAACCATTCACCTTAATTTCCACAACCCACTATACATGAGAACGTTACAAATTTTGCTCATCATCTGCGCCTCAATTAGCGTCCAGGCGCAGCCGCTACTTGACAGCTTGGATGCCGCCATCGCCGAGCGCCCCAGGCTGATTGAGAAAAAGCAGGACCACATCAACTACCTGCGCACCCGGCTCGCCAAGGCGCAGACCGACGTGGTCAAGTTGTCGACCATTGAGGACCTGTTCAACGAGTACTACGCCTTCCAGTTCGACTCGGCGCTCCACTATGCCGACCGCGGGTTGGTGCTCGCCAAGCAGCTGGGCGACAAGCGCTACACGTCAACGTTCACCATCGACCGCTCCAAGATATTGGCTATCGGCGGCTTGTACAACGAGGCGATACTCTGCCTGGACTCGCTGGACACGCGCAGCCTCGAGCCGGACCAGTTGTTTGACCACCGCTACGCCTACTTCACCATCTACTCCTACTGGTCGGACTACTGCCACGATGTGCAGTATGCCGGCGAATATCGGGCCCTGGCGAACGGGCACCTGCGCGAAGCCATCAGGCATGCCGACGCGCGCGACCCGCTCTACGACTTCTACATGGGCGAATATCACGTGTACGTGGAGCCGGACCTGAGCAAGGCGCGAGGCCACTACCTCAAGGCGCTGGAGCGCAGTGCCGACAACAGCCGAGCCCGAGCCATGACCTGCTTCGCGCTCGCCGGCAACTACCGCGCCGGTGGCGACGAGGCGCGCTACGAGGAGTACCTCACCCTCGCCGCCATCAACGACCTCAAGAGTAGCACCACCGAGAACCTCGCCCTGCAGGAGCTGGCGTCGTTCCTGTTTGAGAAAGGCGAGGAGCACCTCAACCGCGCCGAGAACTACATCAACCAGTCGATGGCGGATGCCAAGTTCTACGACAACCGCCTGCGCATACTCGAGATAGCCCAAATCCTGCCGCAAATCATGACGACCCACCGCGCCTCGATCGAGAAGCGCAACACCTCACTGCGCTACGCGATCGGCTTCATCATGCTGCTGGCTGCCGGACTGGCGGTGCTCATCGTCATGATTCACCGCAAGAACCGCCAGCTGTCGCGCAACCGCCACGAGTTGGCGGATACCAACGAGCAACTGTCCCAACTCAACCGGCAATTGGCGCAGAGCAACACCGACATGGCGGAGCTCAACGAGCAGATGAGCCAACTCAACAACCGCCTGCTCGAGACAAACACCCGCCGCGAGGGGTTGGCGTCAATCTACATCGACCTGTGTGCCCGCTACATCGACAAGCTCAACGCGTTCCAGACGCTCGTCAAGCGCAAAATCAAGGCGGGCCAAGCCGGCGAGCTGCTGCAAGCCATGGCGAGCGCGCGCATCAGCGGTGAGGACGCCGCGACCTTCCTCACGCGCTTTGACAAGGCGTTTATCGACCTCTACCCCACCTTTGTCACCGAGTTCAACAACCTGCTGCAGCCCGACGCGCGCATCACGCTCAAGTCGGCTCACACGCTCAATACCGAGCTGCGCACTTTCGCCCTGATTCGCCTGGGCGTGACGAGCACCATCGACATCGCCGGCCTGCTGTTCCTCTCGCCGCAGACCATCTACAACTGCCGCTCGGCGATGATGAGCAAGGCGATAGACATGGACACCTTCATCAGCGACGTGCGCCGCCTGTGCACCGTCATCCCCACCTAACCCCACACTGCGCCGCTCCGCAACTGCAGAATGGCTTGACAAGGCAGTGTATGTGACACCGGTAATAGACATGTGTATTGTCAACTGCTAACCCCGTTAGGGGTGTTAAGGGCTTAGGCAGGGGTGTAAACCCCTGCTCAAGTTTCTAAAGTGTGTTGACGACTTTGATTACTAACTCAAGTTTCTAAAGTACCGTGAATGTCCGCTAACGCATCGCCGAATGGCGATTACCACTGTGAAAACCCCACCATGACAGGAGCTTGCGACTGAATGGTGGGGTCTGCTGACCCACCCTACAGTTCCTCGGCGAGGAACACCTTGTGCAGTCAATGCGTGTGTGAATGTTACTTCCTTATAATAACGCCTTCGTGGTTGCAAGCGTCTACAACGCATTCCGTCTAAAGCACTATCATCTACTTTAGAAACTTTAAAAAACTGTTAATGCGCCAAAACCCAATTTTAGCCCCGTTAGGGGCGACAGATTGTGGCGGCATTGCGAGAAGATAGTTGTCCTGTGCGTATTGGCAAAAAAAGGCAGCGCCAGCAGTGCTTGCCTGTCGCCCGCCGGACCGCAGGTCCGCGCGACATCATCTTCAAACACCACCGGCCGCTAACTCGCTGAGGAACCGCCCGAACTGCACGGCGAGGAAGTCGTGCGAAGCACCGAGGCGATGGTCGTCATCAACGAGATGCAAAGTCGTGCCACGATGAGCGGCGGCAAACCGCACACTGTTCTGATACGGCACAATATCATCGCCAAAGCCATGCGTAATCTCAATCCGACGCGCCATGGGCGCATAGGACTGCACCGTGTACTCCTCGGCAGGCATCCACAATGCCGGCGCCATGAGGAACAACCCGGCAACCGGCACCTCATTGGCCACTGCCACCGAGACATATCCGCCCATGCTTGACCCCACCAGCACGATGTCGGTTGGCGGCACTTGCAGGCGGGCGATAGTGTCGCGCAGCAGCGCGACACGCGCGTCAGCGTCGGCACACTCGCGGTAGTCGACCGAAGTCGCACCTAATCCCAGTTGCTCCGCCACCTCGATGAGTCGACGGATCTTCCGCCCGAACGGCCCACTCTCCTTGCCGTGCGAAAAAATGACATGCTTCATATTCATAAAAAGAATCTCTCGTAAATTCACGCAAATTTATAAAAATTTACGGGATAAACAGAGGGGGTACGGATTCACGTTGGGCTGGTGTTGCTTCATTGGCACAACGAGGGTGTGTCAAAATGCAATGTGCGTTAACAAGAAAGTCAAGATTCTTGCCGCAGCTGGTGATGAAGTTCCTCTACGAGGCACAGATAACTCGCTCACTATGACCAAGCTGCGAGCATCTTCGAAGCTCTTGCATGGTCCTTAACACATAGTCGGGTCTTCGACCCGACCGACCTATTCAAGGTCCGTTTTGAATTTTGACACACCCTCATTTGGCGGTGGCGTGCTATCACACAGTGCGCTCCACGGCTCCGCGGTGGTGTGCACAATGTGTTAAGCACACTGTCCAGTCTTGCGACTTGGCTCGCGTTGCTCCACTATTCAATGCCTCGGCTGTGACACGGAGGTGCAGCGAAATTCGCGTCAATTAGGGCAATTGGTAGTTGATATTGCACTGCAAAACGGTAAGGGGAAAGGCGACGAAAGTGGTCTAACGTGTGCATTTTTTGCACACGTTAGACCACTTATAACTGGCTGCTACCTACTTGAATTCACGCAAAATCACTGAGTTACAGAGGGTTACAGATTCGAATTACAGATGAGGTACAGATATGAATTACAGAGGGGGGGACTGTACGGCGCTATCATATAGCGGTAGCAACCGTCGTCGCGGTGTCCTACAGCTATCGCCGTAGTGCATTTTGTCGCATGTACCCCGCAGAGGCGCCAAGGCGCCACTACGGGGTTAAAGAGCTAACAACGGCTATCGCCGTAGA
>CAMHDX010000184.1 GCA_946183895.1 uncultured Porphyromonadaceae bacterium
CTTGACCTCTTTTATCGCGCAGCCATGAGTGTGATTGACAGCAACCTCGAGCCGCTTTAAACTCCCTCAACGCTAACTTCTATTGACCTGTAGATGAAGACTTTATCATATAACGACAAAACGCAGCCGGTTGCCGGCGAGGACTGGCTGTCGGTGGACCCGTACAGCGACGATGAGATAGACCGCATTCAGGACCCTGACGGCGGACTTGCCGAGACTCCGCGCACCGCGATACCCAGCCCGTTCGCCCAGCTGGACCTGGTGAAGACGGCGTTTCGCAGTGTGGCGATGTCGCTGCAGCGTGCGCCCCGCATGAACCGGCGCCTGGTGTCTAACGCGCTCGATGTGGCTCAGTTGTTGTTTGACTACGAGAACCATCGTGGGCGACTGCGCCTTGTGTGCTGGAACCGCGACGAGCGCCTCAAGGCGTTGTTGTCTGCCGAGCAGCATCGGCTCTATGCCGAGACGTTGCAGCTGTTCCTGCGCGCCGACAAGGCGTATAACTTTGACCGCCTCAACCGGTGGTACATCGTGCTGATTGACGGTCAGGTGGTGGGCGGCACGTCGCCGGCGAGCGTCTTCATGGCGGCTCCTGCCGTGCCGGTGTTCCATGGCGTGATGGTGGAGCAGGGCGTTGAGTTGTTCGGCACGATACGCGAGCTGTACGAGCGCGACGGCGATTTCATCTATTACCTGTTCTTGCTGATGAACGCTTATCCGGACCTGCGCTTGCTGTGCCCCGAGGTGTATGCCTACATGACGGCGTGCCTGCCGGTGCTGCAGCGCGACCGCGCCGATGTGTATCAGCGCATCACCGCTGTCATTGCCAACCCGGTGGCATTGGACCGTGGTCGTGCCGGCGAGTTGCAAGCGCGGCTTGACGCGACCTTTGACGCCGCGCCCTACGGCGAGGAGGTGGGCGTGTTGGGAGCCAAGTTCTACAGTCGTCGCCGGCTGGACATCCGCGCCATGGCCGCCATGAGCGACTTTGTGGTGCGGCCCTCGCGCGAGCAACAGCCCTCGGCAGAGCTGCCGCTGGTGCTCAAGCAGGGCTTCAAGAGCGAGACCGAGGCCTATCGCTATCTGGACCGTGAGTGGGACAGCGCGACCGTTGTGGCTGCCGCGGGTGTGCCGATGGGTGAGCGACTACTGCCGGGCACCGCGGTGCAGTATCCGTTCTTGACTACCGCCGACCTGTTGCTGCCCACGATTGTGCGCCTGCCGGCTGCCATCGACAATGACCACTTCCTTGACGGCAATCTCGTGTTGCGCGCGGGCGATGGCTGTGGCTACTTGTTGCCTATCGCTCCGGCTTATTTTGACTACTTCACAGCGGCGGACCTGCTGGGCAAGACCGGCGGTCGTGACACTATCACCATTGAGAGTAACAGCACCGAGGCGGTGACTGTGACCCTGCGCGTGCCGGTGGCAAAGCGCTACATCGAGTTGCAGCAGCGCTATGTTGCGGTCAGCGATAGCGCCTGGCGATTTGACGAAACTCGCGGCACAGGTCGCATCGTTGACGCGGCTGTCGATGTGGCTATCTTCCCGATGGTGCGCACCGATGTCACTGATGACTACACCGTGCAGTTGTTCGCGATGAACAATGGCATCGCGCGCGCCTCGCTATCGTTCCACACCGATGCGGCTATGCCGCCGCGTGTGAGCAGCAAGTATCGCAGCCGCACCGATGTGTTTACAACCGTTTATCACGACATTGCCGGCGCGTTTGACTATGTTGACTTGACGTTGACCCTTGCCGCCGGCGATGTGGTGCATGGCATCATTGTGCCACGCTGGCATCATGTGGCGATAGGTGCCAAGCAACTGGTGTTCGCTGTCGACTTTGGCACCACCAACACTCATGTGGAGTGGAGCGAGCGCGACACTGAGCCGAGGCCGCTTGAGTTCTCGGCGTCGACCTCAGCCACGCTGGTCGCCTCGCTGCTGCGGCGCGGCGGGCTTGACCTTGCCGACCAGGTGAGGCGTATTGAGTTCTTGCCGCCGGCGCTTGACCGCGTCTATGGCTTCCCGGTGCGCTCGGCAATGCTACGCCCCGCCGTCAATGACGGGCAGACGATGCTGTTCCACGACGTGAGCATTCCGTTCCTCTACGAGCGTCAATACTTTAGCGGCTACGACGTGACCACGGGGCTGAAGTGGAATGGCGACAAGGCGCTGGCGCGTGAGTTCCTGCGCGAGCTGGTGTTGCTCATCAAGGCGCGTGTTCTGCTTGAGCAAGCCGACCCGGCGCGCACCGTGGTGACTTATTTCTATCCGGTGAGCATGAGTGGCAGTGACCGCCGCGGCTTGCAGGACTCGTGGGAGGAGTTGTATCGCACCTATCTGGGACCGGACACGTCTCACCTGTTGGCTTACCCCGAGAGCATCGCCCCGACCTTCCACTATCGCGGTGTGGAGGCTGATGCCGGCAGCACTGTGGGTGTGGACATCGGTGGCGGCACTACCGATGTGGTCATCTATCAGCCCACCGCCGACGGGCTGCACAGCGAGGCGGTGGCTATCTCCTCGTTCCGCTTTGCGGGCAACGCTATCTTTGGCGACGCGTTTGACCGACCCGACGCGGCAAACAATCCGTTGCTGGAGCACTATGCCGCCTACTTTGAGCAGCTGGCTGCCAGCGACCGGACGGGTCAGATTGCCTATATCTCGTCAATCCTAAACGACATTAGGCAGCGCGGGCGCAGCGAGGATGTCAACGCCTTCTTGTTCTCAATCGAGAATGTCGAGCAACTGCGCTCAATGCGCGAGGTGGACCGCAATCGTTACAGCTACAACAGCCTGTTGCGTGCCGACATGGGGCGCAAGCCGGTGTTCCTCTACTTCTACACCGCCATCGTCTACTATGTCGCCACCGCGATGCGTGACCGCCACATGGTGATGCCGCGCGAGATGTTCTTTAGCGGCACGGGCAGCAAGATTCTGGCGATTATCGGCAACATGCAGCAAATCACCGACTTGACGCGGACCATCTTTGAGCGCGTTTACGGCGAGCGGTTCGACGGGCCGTTTGAGGTGATGATTGAGCGCGATGCTCCCAAGCAGATTACCTGCAAGGGTGGCATCCGCCTGGCCAAGTTGCACATTGGCGGCAGCGCGGCGGCGCAGTCGTTCTCCTCGCGTGCCATGGCTGATATCAAGTACAGCCACCCGATGATGAACGTGCCCGGTGGTGAGAAGCAGCTCTCGTTGGCGACATTGCTGCAACCCGCTGTGCGGCAGGCAATCGTTGACAGTGTAAAGGCGTTTAACCGCTTCTTTGTTGACCTGCTCGATGACGTGGCACGCGATGACTATGGCATCGATGCCGCCACCATGCGCCGTGTTGACGAGGTCATCAATGTGGACCTGGATGCCTACCTCACGGCGGGCATCAACGCATGGCTCACGGGCCGCTACGAACCCACCGACACCATCGAGGATGTTCCGTTCTTCTATCCCATCGCCGGCGCCATCCGTCAGGGCCTGTTGCGCCATCTGGGCTATAATAAGCATTAATTCGCATGGCGCGAAGCTCCCCACTTCGCCTACTTAGTCTTAATTCGTCTTAATTAGTATTTTATGGCACTAATCGCTTTTATACTGGCACTCGTGGCTCTCGCGGCAGTGGGCTACGTGGCTTATCGCCAAACGGCCATCAACATGCAACTCGCCGCGCGCATAAACCAGCTCATCGAAAAACTCAACGAGCGTCAAGCCTCCGAGCCGGAGCGGGTGCCACAGCCTGCCATGGACGCCGTGCCCGTGGTGGAGACGGTTGAGCAACCTCGCCATGAGGCTGCGATGCCTCAGGTGCCAAGTGTGTTGTA
>CAMHDX010000185.1 GCA_946183895.1 uncultured Porphyromonadaceae bacterium
AGAACCATACCATAAACCCCATTAACTGAATATCCCTAATTAAAATTATATTTCAGATTTGAAATATTAATCAATCATCAATTGAATTATAGTAGCTTATTATTGTAATTTTGACTCTGCGTGACTCCAAAATTGCAAATTGCAAATTGTAAATTGTAAAATTCAGGAAAAATCACTACCTTTGCAGCCGCAAACGGGGTATTAGCTCATCTGGTAGAGCGCTACATTCGCATTGTAGAGGTAGGCGGTTCGAGTCCGCTATACTCCACAACACACAATTAACCCTCTCGCTATCAAGTGAATCGCGAGAGGGTTATCTGTTTTTATTGTCGCCACACAAAGTGGTTATCGCACGGGGATTTTGTCAACACGCTTCTGGTGTCGTCCGCCCTCAAAGGGCGTGGTCAGGAACACCTCGACCATGGCGAGAGCCTCGTCGTTGCTGACAAAGCGGCCGGGCATGGCGAGCACGTTGGCATCGTTGTGCTGTCGCGCTAACCGAGCAACCTCGGGAATCCAGCACAGCGCCGAGCGAATGCCCTGATGCTTGTTCAGCGTGATATTGATGCCCTCACCGCTGCCGCAGATGGCTATGCCGGGGTAGCACTCGCCTGCCTCGACTGCCAGCGCGCAGGGGTGGGCGAAGTCGGGATAGTCGCAACTCTCCTCGCTGTAGGTACCATAGTCCTTATAGGCGATGCCGTGGCTGTCGAGCCACGCCTTGACCGCCTGCTTGGTGGCGTAGCCGGCATGGTCGCTGCACAACGCCACCGGCACACCGGGTTTTAAGATGCAAGTAGTTTCCATTATTGTGTTTTGTATGAGTTTATTGTTTTTAGTTTAGAGAGCCTTCAAGTTAGTGTTGAGAGAACTCATTAAACATTATCCATTCTGCACAATGCAGCATGCATAGTTTAAAACCGCGCGCCCTTGAGTGCCGCGATGGCTTGCTCGAGGGTGGCGATCTTGCTCAGGGCGTCGGCTTGCTTCTTGCGCTCAAGGGCTACAACCGCCTCGGGGGCGTTAGCCACAAAGCGCTCGTTGCCGAGTTTCTTCTCCACCGTGGCGAGGAAACCGCGGGCATACTTGAGGTCCGCCTCCAGCTTTGCCAACTCAGCCTCGACGTCGATGCTGTCGCCCAGCGGCACGGCAAACTCGGTGGTGCCTATCATGAACGAGGCTGCCGTGGCGTCCTTGGTCTCAACGATGTCGATGGCGTCGAGCACCGCCAGCTTGGTGATGATGGCGCTCAGCGGATTGTCAAACTCGCCCACCACCTGCAGGCGCAGCGCCTCGCGCGGAGCGATGTTCTTGGTCTTGCGCACATTGCGCACACCGGCGACAACGTCCTTAGCCACCGCCATGGCGGCAATCAGACGCTCGTCGACAGCGGCGGGCTCGGGGATGCGCGCCACCATGATGCTCTCGCCGTCGGCTCGCTCGGCGATGTGCTGCCACAACTCCTCGGTGATAAACGGCATGAACGGGTGCAGCAACCGCAGTAGCGTGTCAAAGAAGCCGATGGTCGCGTCGCGCGTCGCGCGGTCGATGGGCGTGCCGTAGGCAGGCTTGACAACCTCGAGATACCATGCCGAGAAGTCCTCCCAGAACAGGCGGTAAATCGTCATCAGCGCATCGTTGAGGCGGAACTTGGCGAACAGGTCCTTGACCTCGGCGAGCGCCTTGTTGAGCGCCGCGGTGAACCATGCCACCGCCAGGCGGCTGTGCTCGGGTTGCTCAATGCTGTCGCTCACCTCCCAGCCCTTGACCAGGCGGAACGAGTTCCATATCTTGTTGTTGAAGTTGCGTCCTTGCTCACACAGGGCGTCGTCGTACAGGATGTCGTTGCCGGCAGGCGCCGCCAGCATCAGACCCATGCGCACACCATCGGCGCCGTAGTGCTCGATCAGCTCCAGCGGGTCGGGCGAGTTGCCCAACTGCTTGCTCATCTTGCGGCCCAACTTGTCGCGCACGATGCCGGTGAAGTACACGTTGCTAAACGGCTTCTTGCCCATGAACTCATAGCCGGCAATAATCATGCGCGCCACCCAGAAGAAGATGATGTCCGGACCGGTCACCAGGTCGCTGGTGGGGTAGTAGTAGCTCAACTCCTCGCCCTCGGGGTGATTGATGCCGTCAAACAGCGAGATGGGCCACAGCCACGACGAGAACCACGTGTCCAGGCAGTCCTCGTCCTGACGCAGGTCGGCGGCGGTGAGGGCATTGTTGCCGCTCAACTCGCGAGCCTTGACCACCGCCGCGTCGATGTCCTCGGCAACCACCACCTTGCCGTCGGGCAGGTAGTAGGCGGGAATGCGGTGTCCCCACCACAACTGGCGGCTGATGCACCAGTCCTTGGTGTCGGTCATCCAGTGACGATAGGTGTTGACAAACTTGGCGGGGTGGAACTGTATCTCACCGTCGAGCACAGCTTGCAGGGCGGGCTTGACCAGGTCGGTCATCTTGAGGAACCACTGCGCGCTCAGCTTAGGCTCGATGGGCACCTTGGTGCGCTCGCTCATGCCCACCTTGTTGGTGTAGTCCTCGACCTTCTCCATCAGACCTGCGGCGATGAGGTCCTTCTCGATCTGCACACGCACGTCCATGCGGTCCATGCCCACGTATAGCCCGGCAGCCTCGCTCAGCGTGCCGTCGTCGTTAAAGATGTTGATGCTCTCGAGGTTGTGCTTCTGGCCCAGCATGTAGTCGTTGACATCGTGGCAAGGAGTCACCTTGAGACAGCCGGTACCGAACTCAATGTCAACATATTCGTCCTCGATAACCGGAATCTCGCGTCCCACGAGTGGCACAATCACGTGCTTGCCGCGCAGGTGCTGATTCTTGGGGTCATTGGGGTTGATACACATGGCGGTGTCGCCCATGATGGTCTCGGGGCGCGTGGTGGCGACCACGGCATAGCGGTCCTCGCCCACAATCTTGTAGCGCAGGTAGTAGAGCTTGCCGTGCTGCTCGGTGTAAATCACCTCCTCGTCGCTCAGCGCGGTGCGTGCCGCCGGGTCCCAGTTGACCATGCGCACACCGCGGTAAATCAGACCCTTGTTGTACAGGTCGACAAACACCTTGATGACACTGCGGCTGCGTATGTCGTCCATGGTGAACGCCGTGCGGCTCCAGTCACACGAGGCGCCCACTTTGCGCAGCTGCTTGAGGATGATGCCGCCATATTCGTGGGTCCAGTCCCACGCGTGCTTGAGAAACTCCTCACGGGTGAGGTCGGTCTTGTGGATGCCACGCTCGGCAAGGCGCTTGACCACCTTAGCCTCGGTGGCGATGCTCGCGTGGTCGGTGCCGGGCACCCACAGCGCGTTCTTACCCTCCATGCGGGCGCGGCGCACCAGGATGTCCTGGATAGTCTCGTTGAGCATGTGACCCATGTGCAGCACACCGGTCACGTTGGGCGGCGGAATCACCACTGTGTAGGGCTCACGGCCATCGGGCTTCGAGCTGAATAGCCCATGCTCCTCCCAGTATTTATACCACTTGTCTTCGACCGCTTTAGGGTCATACACGCTTGCCAATTCGTTCATATATGCATCAATATTATTGCGTTAGTAATCTTTGAACTTGCAAAGGTAGTGCAAGTTGAGCGCAATACAAAATAAACTCGTTTATTTTTATTGCCGAAACGACGCCTACCTTGCCTACCTTGCGCCAATATTTTATCGGACAGCAATAATTCCACATGAATTCTTCACCGATTAAATTAGATCTAAACAGACCGAAACAAACCTTAAACTGAATCATGTAAAACACTGTCTTACAATTAACTCCGCTTAACTAACCTTATTCTTCGCCTAT
>CAMHDX010000186.1 GCA_946183895.1 uncultured Porphyromonadaceae bacterium
TGCCTCGAAGAGGAACTTCATCGTTGTTGTTAAGGCTTTTACTCACTTTAGAAACATTTAATTCATTCAAGGTTATAATGATATTGCCTGTCACTGCGAGAGCCAGTAGCGGCGCTCGGTGGAGTCCATGCGCTCGATGGCGTAGCGCAGGGTGGTGCGCGACATTTCGTGCACGTGCTGGCGCAGGAACTCGCGCAGCAAGTCCATGTTGACGTGCTTGCCCATCTCGCGCAGCATCCACCCCACCGCTTTGTGCATCAGGTCGTGCGGGTGGCGCAGGTGCACCCTCGCGTAGCGCAGGCACCACGACGGGTCGCCCAGCCGCGATGTCATGAGCGTGCACACCATGCTGATGCGTTGGCGCCACAAGTTGTCGCTGTGCGCGAGCCCGTCAATAACCTGTGTCTTGTCCTCTATCATGCTTGGCACCGTGAGCCAGCTGCCCAAGATGTATGGTGCCGACAGGTCCACCAGGTCCCAGTTGTTGGCGCGGTGCGCGTGCTTGATGTAGTGACGCACGATGTCATCACGCCCGGTGATAGCGTCGTTGTCGTTGAGTTGTTTGGTGCCGCACAGGCGCTCGAACTTGTCCACCATGATGAGCAGTCCGCTCAACCGCACCTCGTGCCAGGGCGATTGCAGCAATGCGGTGGCTGTGCTCAGGTCCACCTCGCGAGCCACCTGCCTCACCACCTTGCGCGTGTCCGGAACCATGATGCCCAGGAACTCGTCACCCTCGCCGTACTCCCCCTCGCCCGTCTTGAAAAACCGCATCAACACCTGCCGCTTGGCGTCATCGCGGAGCGTGGTCATCAGTGCCGTGATGTACTCGGCGTCGATCATAGTTTGAATGCGAATTTGGCGGCCTTGACTCCCAGGTCGTAGGTCTCTTGCATCTTGGCAGGGTCGCTGCTCAGGCGGGTGATGGGCAGGGTGTCGAAGGGGCGGATGACCAGTGCCGCGCCATCCGACTCGCGCTTCTTGACATATTCCAGTTGCTCGTTGTACATTTCGTGGCGGTGTGCCATCACGTCGAGCAGTGCCGGATAGCGGCGCAGCATCATGCGCGCCAGCCACATCAGCCGGTTGGGCTTCTTGACAAAGCCATACGGCTGGGTGAGCACCACGATGTTGCGCTCGTAGCCTTGTTGCTCCATGTAGCGCAGTGGTATGCTGTCACTGATGCCGCCGTCAAGCAGGTGCATGCCGTCAATGTCGACGATGCGACTCACCATCGGCATTGACGATGAGGCGCGTATCCACTCGTACAGCACCTCACCGCCTTGCTTGATGCTCTTGTAGTATGGCTTGCCGGTAACGACATCGGTCGTGACCAGCGTGTAGTCGACAGGCGAGCTCTCAAACGCCTCGTTGTCAAACAGGTCGTACTCGCTCGGCACCGTGTGATAGGCAAACCGGGCGTTGAAGTAGTCGCCCGTGGTCAGTAGCGACCACAAGCCGCAGTAGCGCCGGTCGCCCGCAAAGCGCTGGTTGTAGCGCAACGCGCGACCGGCCTGACGGCTCACATAATTGACACCGAAGGCGGCGCCGGCACTCACGCCGACCACTCCGTCGACGTTGATGCCGTGCTCCAGCATCACGTCCATCACTCCCGCGCTGAACAGTCCGCGCAGGGCGCCGCCCTCGAGCACCAGTCCGGTCTTCATTGCTTGGTGAAGGTGACGTGGTCGCGAGTGGGGCACTCCAGGTACAGTTGCACAAAGTACGTGCCCCCTTCGGCAACCTTCAAGTTGTAGCCATTTTGCTCCAGGTTGTTGAAGGTGCCACCCCAATTGATTGTCCAGTCGTCGTTAGCGCGGAACTTGAACTCAACGCCGGCGGGGATGGTGGCTGTGCCCTCCCACGCGCCGGTGGTGGCGTTGTATTCCAGCTTGGCGTAATCGCTGCTCCACATGTTGTCATCAAACATACCGATGAGGCCGATTGTCGTGATCGGGTCAATCCACCAGGTCATTAATGACAAGTCGGCATGGATGGCGTAGTAGCCCTCCGGTGCACTCAAGTCGGTGCCGAATTCCTTCAGTCCGTAGTCGCTGCCGTCCGAGCCCCAGTCGGGCTGATCCCATGTGGTCTCGTGACTGCGGAACTTGAAGCCGCCGTTCAGGTAGGAGAAGCCCAGGTACCTGCCGCTATCGTTCTCGTTGTATAGTGCGCTCGCCCTCGGGCTGCCCCAGCCGTTGTGGATGCCAGCCAGGTAGATGTAAGTCGGGAAGTACTCGCCACTCAGGTCGACAGTGCGATAAGTCATGCTGTTGACGTCAACAATGAGCCTGCTTTCATATTCGGCAGTGCCCACAGGCGGCTCGGCGCATGTCAGGTTCTTGTCATCAACCGGACCGTAAGTGATGCCATTGTTCACGCCCACTATTTGCCAACTCTCGCCTTCCTCGAGTTCAACCTCGTACACGCCGGCGCTGACCGGTGTCATCGCCTTGCCGCTCGTGGTATTGTAGGCGGTGTCAACGGCATGCGCCTTGAGTGTCAACTTGCCGCTCATCTTGCCCTTGGCAGCCACGCTCACCGTGATGTCGAGGGTGTAGTCGCCCGGCAGTGTGACCAGCGAGCTCAGGGCGTTCTTGAGTGACGTGGCGTCCACGTAGCCGTTGCTGTTGGCGGTGACTGTGGCTTTGGCGTCGCCCATCTTGAGATCGACCTTGAATTGCGACACATACTCGCCTTCAAACACGTGAGGCACAAACAACCGGTAACCGCTTGCGCCGCACTGCGACAGGTCGATGGGCTCTAAAACGCGCTGACTCCGGCTCCGGCATCACGCGTGTAGAAGTTGTACTGACCGGTGATGTCGTTGTAGAACACGATGTAGTCGCCTGCCTTGGCGCTGATGCCGGTGCTGCCGGCTGTTGTGGTGCCGTAGGGGAAGCCTTCGCCGCCGACAGTGCTCACCGTCTTGCCGGTCAGCACAAGCGATAATGCCCCGTCGCTGTCAAGGCTCACCGGTGCCCACCAGTCGTGGTTGTCGGTGCTGCGGGTGGGTTGCAGCGTCGCGCTCGCCGCGCCGGTGAGGCTCACCGATGCCAGCGCGCCCGGCGTTATCGTGGTGGCCTCAATCGCCACATGCGGTGCCAGCGAGTTGTTGGTCGTCATTGTGATGGTGTACACGCCGGTGGTGCTGACCATGAACTGCATCAGCATGTCGTAGTCAATCCAGATGCCATCGCACAGCTCCACCCATGCCCACGAGTCGAGCTGGTCGTTCCAGTCGCCGGGGGTGCGTACCAGTTTGAACATTTCGCCCTCGCGCATCAGTGCGGTGTAGGTCAATGTGTTGTCGCTGGTGGGATATAGCGGCAACAGGCCGGTACCCACGTCGTCAGCCGAGTTGTACCAGGGATTGATGCCGATGTTGCTGCCGATGATGTACCATTGCTCGCTAACGGGCACGGCGTAGGGCTGTACGCTCAGGCTGACGGCATTGCTGCTCACGAGCGATGCCTCGTAACCAGCATCACAACGCACATATATCGTGGTGATGGTGTTAGCCGCCGTGATGGTGTGCAACAGTTGGTTGACACGCTGCGGGCTTACCTCATATTTCAGCTCAGAGCAGCGACCCAGGCTTACTGTGTTGCTCTCGAAGGTGGGGTCGGTGGACATCAGCAGCTTACAGGGGGCGAAGTCCAGAAAGTCCGCCAGGTTGGGCACCTCGGCGCAGGCCATGCCGTTGTTCCGGCACTCGTAGTCGACCTTGAAGCCCCGGCGGTCGGTCACGTAGAACCGGGCCCCGTCGTCCAGGATCGGCGTGACGGGCAGCGCCTCCAGCTGCCGCAGCACCCGC
>CAMHDX010000187.1 GCA_946183895.1 uncultured Porphyromonadaceae bacterium
TATTCTCTTCTGGTTGCAACACACATACTGATATGTAGCGCTCGACTGTATCCGTGACCGACGACTCGCAACTGTAGTGGCGGTAGATAGTCTGTATAGACGGGGAGCCAAGTCTTGCAAGACTTGGCTCCCCGATAAGATACGTCAGTAGCGGCCTAAAACTGGTGACCGCGCTAACTTCGGTTGAGTGGACAATCACATAGTGCCGGTCCTCTCCTACTTCATCTTCTTGACGCGCTTCGACACGCCGATGGCTCCGGTGGGGCACACGAGACGGCACAACAGGCACCCCACGCACTTGGCGCCGTTGACGTGTGGCGTGCGCTTGTCGTCAAAGGTGATCGCCTGGTGACCGCCATCGGCACACGACACGCTGCATCGACCGCAGCCAATGCACTTCGACGTGTCTACCTTGGGATACACCACCGACTCGCGGTCAAGTGCTCCGGGCAGCACAAAGTCTGCCTTCCGCTCGCCCACCAGGTCGCTCAAGTGCTCCACCCCTCGGCTTGCCATGTAGCGACGCAATCCGTCAACCAGGTCGTCAATGATGCGGTAGCCGTATTGCATCACTGCCGTGCACACTTGCACATTGCTGCAGCCCAACTGAATGAACTCCAGCGCGTCGCTCCACGTCTCGATGCCGCCTATTCCGCTGAATGAAATGTCCTTCAACACTTTGTTTTGCGTCATCTCAAGGATAAACCGCAACGCGATTGGCTTCACGGCGCGACCCGACAGGCCGGAGACAGTCCACTTGCCGGCGACCTCTGCCGTGTCGTGCATCGTCACGCTCTTGATGGTGTTGATGGCACTCAGACCGTCGGCGTTGCCAAAGAAGGATGCCAAAGCCGGAGTGATCATGTGAGTGATATTAGGCGTCATCTTGGGAATCACCGGTATTGATACCGCACGCTTGACAAACGACGTGTAGAACAACACTAACTCGGAATTTTGGCCCACATCGCTTCCCATGCCCACGACCTTCATCTGCGGACACGAGAAGTTGAGCTCAATGGCGTCTACTCCTGCCTGCTCGGCGCGCTTGGCGAGCTCTACCCACTGCTCCTCGCTGTTACCCATGATTGAGGCGACTACGATGCGGTCGGGGTAATTCTGCTTCAGGCGGTGCAGGATGTCAAAGTCGACATCTACAGGGTTCTCGCTCAGCTGCTCCATGTTGCGGAAGCCCATGAAGTCACCGTGGTCGCCCTCGCGCGGCACTGCGTCAAAGCGAGGCGACACCTCCCTGATCTCGTCTAAGCAAATGGTCTTGTAGAACACTCCGCCCCAGCCGGCATCAAACGCGCGTGCCACCATCTCATAGTTGGTGCACACTGCCGACGACGCGAGGAAGAACGGATTAACACAGTGCAGGCCACAAAAGTCAATCTCAAGGCTCGGCAAGTTGCCGCCATCGCTCGGCACCGGCGGCAACTGGCTCGCCACCTCCCTGAGGCGGATGGGGCGGTCATAGTGGATACACGCCTGCTCGGCAGCCGTGAGTTCTTCAGCATCACAGTTGGCAATATACTTGCCGGCGATTTCACTATTGCCGAAGCGTATAGCACGCATCGCGCGAGCGGGGTCTCCGTTGCGGCATGCCTTGCTACACGGCGCGTCAATACACAACAAGCAACGCGATGCCTCCTCATGAATGTTTAACTGTCCCATAGTTTTGTTTTTTACTGGTTATTGCTATTCTTTGATTTATTATTGGTTATGTTCTCAGTCGCGAGCACCGAGTTATAATATCGCGGATTATCGGTCACTTCAATGCCGATAAACGGCGGCTTGAGGACCTCGGCGTCTTCGCTTTGCAGCTCCACCTCGGCGAGCACAAGTCCCTCATGCGCGTCCTCAAAGCGGTCCACCTCCCACTTCTGCCCCTGCCAGAGCACGATGTAGCGGTGCTTGTGTATCCGTGCCACGCACATGGCGTAGATTTGCAGCGCGTCGCTATACGGAATCTCGTACTCGAACTCGTCGCGCCGCGAACCCTGGGTCACACCCTTGATGGTGATGTACGCCCGCGCCTCACCGGCAGCGTCTGCCAGCCGCACACGCACCGTGCGGCTCGGCTCCAACGACAGGTAGCCTTGCCTGATTTCGATCACACGCGTTGACATCGCGATGTATTCATCGCTTGTCACCAGATATTTCCGCTCAATCTCCACTCCCATCGCGCAGGCTCAATTTCACCACATTCTCAACATGATGAGTGTGGGGGAACATATCTACCGGTTGCACCTCGTCAACGCGATATTTGCTGTCCAGCAGCGCGAGGTCGCGCGCCTGTGTGGCGGGGTTGCAGCTGACGTAGACCACACGACGGGGCGCGGCTTCAAGCAACACCGCGACAACGTCGGGGTGCATGCCGGCGCGTGGCGGGTCCACTATCATCACGTCGGGCGCTCCATGCGCCGCAATAAAGTCGGCGGTGAGCACGTCCTTCATGTCGCCGGCGATGAACGTGGTGTTCTCCACGCCGTTGACGCGCGAGTTCAACTTCGCGTCTTCAATCGCTTCGGGCACATACTCGATGCCTACCACTGCTCGGCACTGGCGAGCGACAAAGTTGGCGATGGTGCCGGTGCCGGTATACAGGTCGTACACCAGCTCGTTGCCGGTCAGCTCGGCCATGCGGCGCACCACTTTGTACAGCTCATACGCGCCGCGCGAGTTGGTCTGATAGAATGACTTGGGACCTACTCTGAAGCGCAACCCCTCCATCTCTTCCTCTATGTACTCGCGTCCACTATAGGGAATTACAGTCTGGTCGCCCAGGCTGTCGTTGACCTTGAGGTTGACGACGTACATCAAGCTGGTCACTTCGGGGAACTCTGCCTTAACCGCGCTCATCACGTCGGCGATGGCGCCCGCGTTGTCCTCGCCAAACACGATGACGACCATTACCTCGCCGGTCGAGGCGGTCCTGATCATCATCGTGCGCATCAACCCGACGTTGGCGCGGATGTCGTAGAAGCTGTAACCCTTGCTCAGCGCGTACTCGCGCACAAACAGCCTGATGCGATCGCCCAACTCTACCTGCAGGTGGCAATGCTTGATGTCAAGAACCTTGTCGAACCCGCCGGGGATGTGAAAGCCCAACGCGTTGCGGTTCTCAAAGGTCTCTCCGCTCTCCATCTGCTCGCGAGTGAGCCAACTCTTGTTGGAGAACGTGTACTCCATCTTGTTGCGGTAGTACAACGTGCTGGCGGACCCGATGATGGGGTTTATCTCGGGCAACTCGACCTTGGCGATGCGCTGCAGCGCGTCTACCACTTGCTGCCGCTTGTACTGCAGCTGGCTCTCGTAGGGCAAATGCTGCCACTTGCACCCGCCACACAGGCCGTAGTGCTCACACACGGGCTCCACGCGCACGGGGCTGGGTGTGACCATCCGCACAATGCGACCCTCGCAGTAGCTGTGCTTCTTGCGAACTATCTGCACGTCGGCGATGTCGCCCGGCGCACCATAGGGGACGAACACCACCAGGTCGTTCCAGCGGCCCAGGCTCATGCCCTCGGCGGCAACGCCGGTTATCTCAAATTTCTCTACCAGCGGTAGCGGCTTCTTCTTTCTCACGTCTGTTTATCAATCCTGCTTGATGGTTTTTTATACTTTAATAATTGCATTCAAAATTCCGCATTAGGAATTACGAATTGTGAATTGCAACTAACTTCTACGGCGATAGCCGTTGTTAGCTCTTTAACCCCACAGTGCCTTGGCTCTGTAGGGTACACGCACCACCATGACACTACGGCGATAGCTGTAGGACATCGCGACACCTGCACTCCCATTACGCACTCC
>CAMHDX010000188.1 GCA_946183895.1 uncultured Porphyromonadaceae bacterium
TGAAGCCCGTGAGCTTGGTGAAGGCGTCTAACCTGAAGCGCAGGTGGTCCTTGAGCGGGTTGGACTGTAGCGTGCCGTTGACCATGCGGCCCGAGATCACCACTCCGCGGTCAGTGTCGAAGTATTTGCCCAAATCGCCGTCGCACCACTCCTCGTAGCGGTCGCTAGTGGTGGTCACGTCGCCGTGGCTCTTGACCTGCTCGTGTGGAGCCGCCACCTCGTCGCTGAGGTAGGCGTCAAAGTCGTCAATGTTGTCAATGGGCAGGTGCTTGCCCAGCCGCTCGCCCAGCGCCATCACCAGCAGCGAGTAGGCATAGTGGCAGTTGCCGTTGCACGTCTGCCACACCTCGCGCCACGGTGCCTGGCACATGACGCTGTCGATGCCCTTGAACGCCAGGTACCACCGCTTGTCGCCGTCGTGCTCGCTGCCCAGCGAGGCGAGCACGTCGACCATGCGGCGAAACTGGCTGTTGGCGTCTGGCACTGGCAGGATGTCGACGCTCAGTGTCTTGGGCTTGGCAACAAGGTCGCACACCACGACATCGGTCGCTGTGACCGAGTAGTAGAGGAAGAAGAACGTCGCCATGTCGCTCTTGAACGTGTCGCGATTCAACTTGACGTCGCCCTGGCTGTCGCCCTGCTGTCCGCTGGCGAGGTAGTCATCGATGTGAAGGCGCGTCCACGCGTCAAGGATGGCATTGAGCGCCGAGTCGATGTTCAACTCCAGAAAACGCTTCAGTAGGCTCTCGCCGTTGATCGACTCGACCTTGCCTTGAGGCTCATATCCGCTGCGCTTGAGGTGCTGAATCTCGTTGAGATTGTCAAAGTACTGGGTAAAGCGGCGTTTGCTGTAATTCTGCTCGTCGTACTCCTCCGCGCCGATACTGCTCACGTTGTCGCTGTCGGCGGCATTGAGAAACACCATCTTCACCACCTGCTTTGAGCCCGGAATTGCCCACTGCTTGATGTTGAAAATGCGCTCCTTGCAGTCCATGAGGGCACGAAAGATCGCCTTGAACAAGCGCAGGCGCCACGGCTCGAAACACTCACCCGGGGTGTCCACCACCATGAAGCGCCGTGTCACACCACTGAGCTCGATGGTCGCCGCGTAGATGTTGCGTGCGCGAGCCACATATATTTTGGTCTCCCGGATATTGTCGGTCACATCGGCGAGGTCGCTGAAGTCGGCGTACAGCGGATTGTCATGAGGGGTGATTTTAGCCCCCATGAGTTGCAACGACCTGAGGAAGTCCTTGAGCAAGTAGGTCTTGCCGCTTGAGGTGATGCCGGTCACGGCAATGCGCACCGTGTCGTCGCGTTTAAATATTAAGTCGAATAGTCCCATATCTCTGAAGCATGCCCTGTGGCATGAGGATTTATATAGTGTACAACAATCAAGTCAGGTTAATCGTCACTCGCGCTTGAGCGTGGTGCACGTCATGAACGCCAGCAGGATGGCACTCTCCAGAGCCTCGCCCACGGCGTCGACGCCGTAGCCCGGATTCAGGCGGCCGGTAAACGGCAGCCACCCCATGTAGCTCAGGAACAGGTACAACGTGGTGCCCACCCACATGAACATCGCCAGCATGCTCCACATCGACGGCTTGCTCAGCACGGTGGTCGTGGACAGGACGCGCGCCGACGACGGCAGGCTGTGATGCAGCACCAGCCATGCCAGCAGCGCCAGCAGGCCGAAGTAAGCCACATAGGCGACCACGCCGTAGCTTCCCAGGAAGGCGGCAGGCAGCGACACGTCGTTGAGCACTACCGGCGACTGTCCGGTGCTCACCGAGGCGTGCAGCGGATGCGTCTCGTTGCTCAAGGGGTCAATGCCGGCATTGAGGTTGAGGTAGTGAGCCACCACAATCATGAATTCGGCGTCCTGCATCGCGTAGCGGTAGCCCGACGCCTGGTAGCGGTCAAAGTCGGCGCTGATGGACAGTCGGCGCGAGCCGCGGCCGTAGTGCACATCGTTGGGGTCAATCAAGTAGTTGGGCACCACGACGTACAGCACCACGAGCAGTGCCGCCACCATGCCCAACATGAGTTGCCAAATGTGCTTCTCGGCATTGCCGGCGCGCACCTCGGCGGTGTCGGCGCCAGCCACACGGCGCTTTTGCATCATCATGTACACCAGCACCACCATGGTCATCATGCCCGGGAAGTTGGTCAAGTAGCCCTTGTCGCCCCATGCCACCGCGGCACCGAAGTAGAGCACCGCCGCGCCCACCATGGCCACGAACACCGCCACGCGGCGCCCAATCGCCCTGTTGTCGCGATTGAGGTACATCAGCCACACCAGTCCCGCCATGAAAGCGGCAACCGCCACTGTGGGCACCGTGGCGCCGCACAGGCACCACATCAGCACCAGCAGCGCGACGCTGACGGCGATGACCGCGTGCAACCCTTTCTTGTCGCGATTCCGGTAAATCAGCCACGCCGCGCCACCGGTCAGCAGCAGCGTGACGACCGATATCAGCCAGTTGTCCTTCAGCGCCTGCGCGGCAAGCCACGTCGCCAGCGCGACGAGCACGAGGCACACGGCGCGCAAGCCCGTCTTGATGTACTTGTCGCTGAACCGCTCATGATTGGCGGCGATGGCGCGCAGCGTGAATGTGAGTGACGTGACCACCAGGATGGTGATGAACGCCGTGGCGAAGTTGCCGTTGACCGCCGCAACCGCAGCGATGATGGCAATCAGCCCCAGCGTGATGTACAGCGGATTGTCCTCGGCAATTTGCCTCACGCGGGCAAACACATCAGCCTCGAGCCAATTAAGCACGAACAGCGCTATCTGAATCACGAGCACGGCGCCTCCGATGAGCAACATGGTCATCGGCACGGTGCGGTGCAGGTCGTTAAGGGCGGTCTTGGAGTGCCAGCTCCACACGGGCCCCTCGATGTCGTCGGCAAGGAAGCTGCCGGTCACATCGGGCGAGACGCTCACGTCAAGCACCAGCGTGAGGTAGAGGTAACACGCTATCAGCCCCAGGGCGGTGGTGACAATCGCCACGATGCCGGGCACGAGCCGGTTGACGCGCGGCGCGGCATCCTTGCGCGAGATGAACACCAGGCTGCTGTTGAACAGCACGCTGAAGGCGAACACCAGCACGAGCATCAGCATCGCGCTTGCGGGCAGGATAGCTGTGATTTTTTCGAAATAGGGGTAAGAGTAGCTCAACTTGAAGGCAATCATCGACTTGGCGACGCAGTAGGTCATCGCAATCGCCATCACCACGGCGAACTGCTGCCACGCGCCGTCAAGCATCTGCACGCTGAGCGACAAGTGCTTGAAGCGGTCGCCGCCGTACACCCACCACGCCGCGACAATCAGCAGCGCGCCCAGTAGCAGGATGGGCCACAGGTAGGAGAAGGCAAAGCCGCCGTTGATTACGCCCGCGCGCATCAGCACGGTGCCGCTGCCCGGGCAGTCAATGACGTGGCGCTGCAGCTGCGGGCATAGGCCCATGCCGCCATCCAGGCGTGCGTCGCTGCCGGCGCTCTTCATTGTGATTGCGCCGCTCTCGTCAACCCACAGGTTGCACACCAGCGTATTCACGCCGCTGCTGAAGGCCGGAATTATCATCGCGCCCGGCGAGGGAAACGCGACGCTGTTTTGGGTCAACGTGAGCAGTCCGGCAAAGGGTGCCGCCCACGTGCGTAGCGTGTCAATGCGCTCGACGAGCATTATCGGCTTGGGAAAACTCACACGGGTCGCGTTGCCGTCGCGGCGCATCGTCATGTGACCCGCGCCCCACTCGGTGGTGCACACCGTG
>CAMHDX010000189.1 GCA_946183895.1 uncultured Porphyromonadaceae bacterium
CATTCTCACAAATTTTACCACTTTTTACCCCTTTTTTACCCATTTTTCCCTTCACACCCCACCAGTTACAGCATGGTGTTGAGTGCAAAGCGGCAGTGCCGCTTTGTGTGCCACCCCGCCACGCAGCAGATACTTCCATTAGCCGCCGCCCGCGGCGGCTGTGTTTATCCATGCAGCGGTACCACCGCTGCCCCCCGCATCCGCGCGTGTGGCCACACCTAATTAGGATGCCTCCGTAGCTCCTCAACGTACTCGCTGATGCGCTGCAACTCACGCGGAATGTCTATCCGCTGCGGACAATGCGGCGCGCACTGACCGCAACCAATGCAGTGGTCGGCCTGACGCAACCGCGGCACCGCGCGGTCGTGACCCACCAGGAACGCGCGACGCTGCTCGCGGTACACACGCCGATCGGCAACGCTGTCGGCAGGCACCTCGGGAGTGTTGTCCTCGCTGCGACATTTGTTGTAGTGGATGAAGATGGCGGGTATGTTGATGCCGTACGGGCATGGCATGCAGTACTTGCAGTCGTTGCACGGTATCGTCCGGTAGCTCACCAGGTCGCCGCCTATCTTCTCGAGCATCTGCTTCTCTTCCTCGGTCAACACCACCAGCGGACTGTACGTCTTGACGTTCTCCACCAGATGCTCCATGTAGGTCATCCCGCTCAGCACGGTCAGCACGCCGTCAAACGAGCCGGCGTACCTGAACGCCCAGCTGGCGACGCTTGCCTCGGGGTCACGGGCGAGCAACCGACGCGTGAGCGGGTCGGGCAGGTGCGTCAGCCGACCGCCCAGCAGCGGCTCCATGATCACCGCGGGAATGCCGCGCTTGACCAGCTCGCCGTACAGGTACACGGCGTCGGTGTTGCGGTCGCTGATCTCGTCGGCGTACTCCCAGTCGAGGTAGTTGAGCTCTATCTGCACAAACTCCCAGTGTACCTCGCCGACGTCGTGCATGGCGAGCGCGCGGTCAAACACTGCTATGTCACCATGGTAACTGAACCCGAGGTTGCGTATCCTCCCAGCCGCGCGCTGCTGCTTGAGGTACTCCAGCAACCCGTTGTTCAGGTAGCGGGCCTCGAACTCGGCCATCCCGTCCTTGCCCATGCCGATGCCGTGCAGCAGCAGGTAGTCGACGTACTCTACCTGCAACTCCTTGAGCGAATTCTCAAACATCTCTATGCCGGCTTTACGCGTCCAGGTCTCGGGATTGAAGTTGGACAGCTTGGTGGCGATGTAGTATTTGTCGCGAGGGTGACGGCTCAGCGCGATGCCGGTGCAGTGCTCGCTGCGACCGCGACAATAGGCGGGCGACGTGTCAAAGTAGTTCACGCCGTGCTCGATGGCGTAGTCTACCTGGCGGTTGACCATCTCCTGGTCTATCTCGGCATCGCCGTCCTCGCGCGCGCTTGCCTGCGACGACACGGTGGGCAACCGCATCATGCCGTAGCCCAAGATCGACACGCGGTCCCCCGTCGACGGGTTCACGCGATAGGTCATGCTGCCCGCGGGCTTCTCGCCGCCCTTGTCGTTGTCGCAACTCACCAGCGTCGCCCCTACCGTGGCCGCCGCCCCGGCGCCCAGCGCCTTCAAGAAGTCTCGTCGTTCCATATCTCTGTTTTTATCTCGTTTTTATAGTTTTTACTGAACATTCAATAGTCTATAGTCTGTAGTCACCGACTTATCCTGCACCACCACCGCCCACCTGCCCACGCCCGTTAGAGCATGGTGTTGAGTGCAAAGCGGCAGTGCCGCTTTGTGTGCCGCCATCACTACCCTCTACGGCGATAGCCGTTGCACACCGTGCCGCCTGCATTGCCTATTCTGTCCTCCTCTGTAAAATTAATCTCTACCCCTCTGTAATTCTGCATTGTGCATTGTGCATTGTGCATTAAGTATGATGCACCTCATATCCCTCAACGTATATCGCGCTGAACGGACGCGCCGGACACACATACTCGCACGCGCCGCACCCTATGCAACGCGAGGCGTCAACCGCCGGCACCATCGGCGAGCTCTCATCGTCTGGATTGAGCGGCACCATCATGATGGCCTCGGCGGGGCAGTGGCGAGCGCAGTTGCCGCACGTCACCCCGTCGGTCAGGATTACGCAGTTCTGCTTCACCCACACGGCGTGACCGATGTGCGTCTCGCTCTTCTCGGCGAGCGTGATGGGCTGGATGGCGCCGGTGGGGCACACCTGCGAGCAGCGGTTGCACTCGGGACGGCAGTAGCCGCGCTCATAGCTCATCGTGGGCTGCATCAGCGTCTTCAGGTCATGGCTTGGTCGCAACACGTTGTTCGGACAGTCCGACACGCACAGCTGGCAGGCGGTGCAGCGCGTCGCCATGTTCGCCGCGCTGAGCGACCCGGGGGGCGTCAGCGGCACGCGACGCGCGGGTTGCCGCTTGTCCTCAATTACGGCGAGGCCGCCGTCTACTTTCTTGCCGGTCTGCGCCAGCGCTACGTCGGCGGCGACTATCGCGCCGGCGACCAGCGCCGCGCGCCGGGTCTCGTCAACGGGCTTGGCGTGGCTATCGTGCGCCAGACCGTAGCGCAACGCGCCGTGGGTGCAACTGGGCAGGCAGTTGCCGCAGGTCACACAACGCGTGTAGTCTATGGCGTGATTCTTCGAGTCAATGCACGATGCCTTGCAGTCGCGAGCGCACAGCCCGCACGTGATGCACTTGTCGGTGTCAATCCGCACCTTCAGCAGCGACCACCGCGCCAACTGTCCCAGCACCGTGCCCACGGGGCAGATGGTGTTGCAGTACGTGCGGCCGCCGCGCCACGCGAGCGTCGCGATGATGGCGAACAGCCCTATCGTGATCAACAACGTGGGCACACTCTTGACCCACACGTCTACGCCGTAGAAGGCGTAGCTCTCATAGTGCGCCGCGATCGCGGCGAGCACATTGTTGCCGGCCTGCCACACAGGCTGCAGCAGGTGAGTGGCTATCAAGCCGTACGTCCCGTACGGCGACAACAACGCCACGATGCTGCCCACGCCGGCGAACACCGCCACGGCCAGTACCGCCACCATCAACCACCGCAACCACGTCAGCGCCTTGCTGTAGCGGTAACGGTGCTTCTTGCGGCGCAACGCGGCTATCATGTCCTGCATGATGCCGAGTGGACATATCACCGAGCAGTACACACGACCGAACACCAGCGTCACCACCGCCAGCAACACCACCACCGCAGCATTGAGCGCCAGCACCGCGGGCAAAAACTGAATGCGGGCCAACCACCCGAGGTACAAGTGTATCGTCCCTGTGAAATCTAGAAACAGCAACGTGATGCCCGTCATCACCACCGTCGCCAACCCAATCCTTATCTTACGTAACATATATGTTATGAATCATTGAGAATTAATGCATTGTTTGAAATTGCAAAATTAACCAAAAATCCCCACACCCACAACCCCCTGTGCTTGACCGCCCGTCTACATTGCCGCCCCGCCGCCCCCACAACAGTAATAACCTCTAGCCGCCCCCACCACCTATGTTTATCCATGCAGCGGCACCGCCGCTGCCCCACGTCCGCCCCGCCTCTCACCATGTAGTGTCGTGACGACACCTGCAAACCCCGTTAGGGGTGACAAGGGCTTAGGCAGGGGTGTAAACCCCTGTCTATAAGCCCAAAACCACCATTAGCCCCGTCGGGGCGACAGACAGCACCGCTACTGCCACCCCGCCGCCCACGCCGCCAGCGGCAACCTTTAGCCGCCGCCCCCACCACCTATGTTGGTCCATGCAGCGATACCATCGCTG
>CAMHDX010000190.1 GCA_946183895.1 uncultured Porphyromonadaceae bacterium
CGATGTTGAAGGTCAACTTGGGACCCACCTGCATGTAGGTGAGGCTGACGTTGTAGGTGCGCGCGCTGCCCAGCGTGGGGTTGCCATAGCTCACCTCGTTGACGTTCTCGACGACCGCCGGATTGAGGTAACTGATGCCCGGGCGATTGATGCGGGTGGCAAACGCCGCCTTGAGCGAGCGGGACATGTCAAACTGATAACTGACTGTGGCACTCGGCACCCAGTCGCTGAGGCTGCGGTGGAACGAGGCCTGCGACCCGTCGGGGTAGGCAGCCTTGAGGTAACTGTACTCGTAGCGCAGTCCGGCGCGCGCGTTCCACTTGTCGCTGCTGTAGGTGTAGCTGGCGTATGCCGCCGCCACGTGGGTGGTGTGGTTGAAGCGGCTGTCGACATCGGCAGAGCCCGCGTCGTAGCGCGCCACGGTGGTGCTGCGGTTGGAGCGGTTGATGTACTTCACACCGGTCTCGAACTTGTGGTGCGGCGCGAGCGGACGGGTCCAGTCGGCCTGCGCGGTCTGCTCGAGGAAGGTCTCGCGACGGCGCTGCGACATTGTCGTGTAGGGCACCGGCATAGACTGCGTCTCATAGTAACTGTTGTCGCTGTTGCTGCGATTGCGCGAAGTTGATATCAAGTAACTCAACGTGAATATCTCGCTCGGACGCGATGTGCGGTGCTGGTAGTCCAGCCGCCCGTCAAAGCTGTAGTAGCTCGACAGGGGTGTACGGTAATTGTTCTTGTAGCTGTACAGCAGCTCGCCGGCGGCATTGCTGCGGGTGTAGGACGACAACGCGTCGCCCTTATAGTTGTAGTAGTATCCGCCAAAGTTGAATGTGACCAGGTTGAGCGTGTCGGGCTCGTAGCTCGCCTCGATGTTGCCGTAGTGCACGCCCACATGGGCATCACCCTCGCTGCGAGTGGAGCCGTGCTCGCCGGTATCCACATAGTCATACTCCTGCTCGGTCAACTGGTGTGAGCTGCGGCGAGGCTGCATCACGTAGCCGTAGTTGACGTTGGCGACAACCTTGCCGAGCTGGGTGGTGAGGTAGCCATTGGCCCTGACTTGGCCCTGGTGGGTCACGCCGGCGCCCACACTACCGGTCACACCACTGGTGCCGGTGGTGCTCACCGTCACTATGTTCAATATCGCCGACACGCCCTCGGCGTCATACTTAGCGCCCGGCTCGGTGATAACCTCAATCTTCTTGATCATCGATGCCGGAATAGCCTTGAGCACCTCCTTGGCGTTGTTGCTCATTGCCGGGTCGGGGTGGCCGTTCTTGTAAATCTTGAACGACGTGCCGCCCTTGACACGGATGTTGTCCTGCGCGTCAACGCTGACCAGCGGCACCTTGCGCAACATGTCCATCGCCGTGAGGGTCTTGCTCTCGCTGTCGGCCTGCACATCGTAGCCGATGCGGTCAATCTCGTTGGTTATCAACGGGCGCTGGGCGGTGACAGTGACACCCTCGAGCACGTTGTTGTCGCTCCTCATCTCGATTGAGCCCAGGTCAACCGCGCCGGCTATTTTCAGCTGGCGTGTAGCGGTCGACTTGCCCACTGCCGACACCTCAAGCTTGTAGTCGCCGTCGGGCAACGTGGCGCTGAACACGCCATCAACATCGGTTACATCAACCACCACGGCACGCGTGGTGTCGGCAGCGGCATAGATGCGCACCGTGGCAAACGCCTCGCCCACGCCCTCGCTGTCCTGAGCCTTGAACTTCACCGTGCCTGCCGTCAGCGCCATCGTCACGAACATCAGCAGCAGGCCCATCAGTTGTCTTTTCATCTTTCTTTTACAATATTTATCTAAGTTTCTAAAAGTGAGTAAAAGCCTTAACAACAACGATGAAGTTCCTCTTCGAGGCACAGATAACTCGCTAACTATGACCAAGCTGCGAGCATCTTCGCAGCTCTTGCATGGTCCTTAACATGAAGTCGGACCTTCGGCCCGCCAGTGGCTTCGCCACTTTTTCATTAGTAATCAAAGCCGGCAACCCACTTTAGAAACTTGAGTATTTACAACCTATATTAAACGCACATTAGACGCTCTGAATATATCCTCAGGTTGCAATACCTCATTATTTTAACAAACTTTTACTACTCGGTGGTCGGGGCAAACAGGTCGTCAGCCACCACAACTTTGTTAAAGATGGACGAATGCCGGTTCACAGCCAAGCCATGCGGCGTGACCAAGATGTTGTGGAGCGCCTTGCGGCACCGCGTAAAGTGAGCAAACGCGCCGGCACGCTCCCTCAGGGTGTCGGCATAGTCGCCTGTGACCGTAAATGGCGCGTTGCTGAACTTCATCTCGCACAAGTCAACGATGTGGTCATCACGATTGAGCACTAAATCAATTTGGGCACCTCGCCATGTGGTGCCATCTTTGTCAATCTGCCGGCTGATGGACCATGAACTCACATTAGTCAGCACTCCGGTGATGCCAAGGCACTGCCTAATCTGACTGATGTGATGCAGGCACAACACTTCAAAGGCATGACCTGACCACGCATTGTGTGACGACTGACTGAGATTGGACCAGTAGTGCTCGTCCTGAGAACTGCCTTGCGAAACAAATTGCAGATGGAAGCGGCAAAACATATCAACTAACTGGTAGCGGGCTTCACGCTCCTTTTTGCCAAAAGCCGAATACTTGCGAATAAAATCGCATTGGCACAGATTCTTAATCACCTCGGACAACGATCCGCCACTGTTGACACCCAACCCATCGGCTATCTCCTTGAACGTCAGTCCGACGCTCCGCTTGGCTATTGTAGCTACAACTTGGCGATAGAGATTAGATGCCTTAAATAGCGAGCGAAACAAAAAGTCATACTCGTTGCGCAGTGGTGCCCCAATTCTAAAAAAGAGATTATCAATGTTTTGGCTAAATGTAAGTTCCTTGTCAAGCATGTCAAGATAGTATGGAATACCACCCAAAATCATGAACGTCTCCATCATCTGATAGCGGTTCCACACAATACCCTTCACTTGGCTTAAAAACAATTCAACCTCATACAGCGTGAAAGGGGCAAGATAGATTGAACGCGCGCTCCGTCCATACAGTCCACCCTTGTCGCCGATGATTTTGTTGAGCATCCATGTGGTCGCCGAACCACAAATCACTAATTTCAACCCGTCGCGCGACGATGCCCAGTTGTTCCAGAAAAAGCTGAACGCGCTCAGAAATTGAGACTTGGGTGTATCCATCCACGGCAATTCATCAAGAAAGACGATGAGTTGCGGCTTGTCGAGCGAAGCGAGGTATTGGCGCAACTGCTCGAACGCCTCGTGCCAGGTTTGCGGCACACTGAACGACATCTTGGAGTACTGCGCCAGCGTGGTGTTAAACATTAATAGTTGCGCACGGGCGGGCGTTCCAAAACTGCCGGTGAAGTAAAAGTCGAAGCGGTCCTTAAAGTAATTACGTATCAAGTAAGTCTTGCCGACCCTCCGCCGCCCATACACCGACACCATTTTTGCTTCGGGCGAATCAAGAATGGATTGCAGCACGCGCTGCTCGAGCTTGCGACCTATTATTGCTTGTGAACTCATTAGATTAAGTGCTGATGATTAGTGCGGCAAAGTTAGTGCTTTTAACCCAATAATCCAAGATTATTCGGCGCTAAGTACCAAAAAAAGACACTTAGCGCCATACTATCCAAGATTACTCGGCGCTAAGTGCTCAAAAAATATACTTAGCGCCATATTATTCAAGATTATTCGGCGCTAAGTACCAAAAAAAGACACTTAGCGCCATACTATCCAA
>CAMHDX010000191.1 GCA_946183895.1 uncultured Porphyromonadaceae bacterium
AGAGGGTGTTTTGGGGTTTTCGTGGCAGATTAGTGATGCCTTATTTCGCCACGAGATGGTGTTTTGGGGAGTTCGTGGCAGATTAGTGATGCCTTATTTCGCCACGAGAGGGTGTTTTTGGGTGCTCGTGGCTGATTAGTGATGCCTTATTTCGCCACGAGAGGGTGTTTTGGGGCGTTCGTGGTCGATTAGTGATGTTGGGAATGACAGGGCAGTCAGGTTATGATTTGCCAAGCAGGCGCTTGACGCGGCGGTTGGCGGCAATCAGGGCGCGGCGCAAGGGGTTGCAGCACAGCAGTGACTGCAGCACCTTGTACTTGGGGCGCAGTCGGCTCCACGGCAGCGCTTGCAATCGCGCCACCCATGGGTCGCTCGTGTCTACCGTCTTGACGTAGAATCCCACGTAGTGCAGTTGCATTTCGTCAAACGCCGCCTGCACCTCGGGCAACAGTCCGGCTTGACTGAGTGTGTCCTCCAGCTCGTCGAAGAAAGTGTGTATCAACTCCTGGGTGTAGAACGTGCCCAATGCAGTGAGCGACTGCGGGTTGTAATAGTAGTTATAGACTTGATTGCCGATGATGCCGATGCGCCGGCTGTGCGTCACCAGGCTGAAGTTGGTGATGATGTCCTCGCTGGGGAGTCTCATGGCCGACGATGTGAACATTTTATCAGGCTCGCTCCATAGGTAGTGTCGGCTAAAGCACATGCCGCCAATGTATTGAAAGCCTTGGTCAAGAATTAAGTTGATGGCCTCGCGGTTGCCCACCACCCTGTCTGGACGGGGCGCGGAGGGCAGCACCTTGTCGGGGGTGACGCGGTTAAAGCCCGGGAACAGCAGGTCGATGTCGTGCTGTGAGGCGTAGCGGTACATCACCTCGAGGGCGTCGGGCGTGAGTGTGTCGTCGCTATCAAGGTGCATGTGGTACTCGCCGCGGGCTACGCGCTGCCCGCTCTTGCGAGCCTCAGCCAAGCCGCGGTTCTCCTGATGCACGACGCTGATGCGCGGGTCGCGGGCGGCGTACTCGTCGGCTATCTTGCCGGCACCGTCGGGAGTGCCGTCGTCAACGATGATGACCTCAAAGTCGGTCATCGACTGTGCCAGCAGGCTGTCGAGCGTGCGAGGCAGTGTCGCCTCGGTGCGATATACGGGAACTATAACTGATACTTTCATTGCATTATAATCTAAAACGTTCGGGAGGCCGCCTTTATTGTAGCAACGGCGGTTTCACGCTCACTCCACGCCAAGGCCGAACAGAGCGTAGTCGTAGTAGACCGGGTCGTCGGGTCGCAAGGTGCGTAGCACATCGGTAATCTCAATGACGGTGCGGACATCGGCAGTGTGGCGCTGAGTGAGCCCCAGACGGCGCGCGGTGTCGCCCACATGCACGTCGAGCGGAATGAACAGTTGCGACGGGCGCAATGAGCGCCACACCCCCAGGTCAACGATGCCGTCGTCGCGCACGAGCCAGCGCAGTGCCATGTTGATGCGCTTGAGCGCGCTATGCTGGACGTTGACCGGCAGGAAGCGCGAGTCGGTTGTGCCGTCGTTAGCCGCGGCGATGTCGTTGTTGAGGTGGTCCACGAGCGCCCATGCCGGCATCGCTTGCTCCGCCACGCGATGATGCGTGGCGTACTCGTCGAGCGAGGCGTAGTGGCGGTAGATTGCCCGCAGGCCGCGCAGCGCGTGCTTGAGGTTGCGACCGAAGAAGGTGCGGTGGATGTTCAGCTCGTCGGGCACGTCCTCAAACGCGCCCTCTGCCACGTATCGAGCCGGCTGGTTCTCCATCAGCTCGAGCAGGCGCCGGCAGTTGTTGCAAATCATCTTGCGATTGCCCCACGCGATGGCCGACACCAGCAGTGAGGTGACTTCGATGTCGCGTAGCGACGAGAACCGGTGCGGAAACTGCACCGGGTCATTGTGGATGAATTCGGGCACATTGATGCGCTGTGCCGCGGCGTCAAGTGTTTCCTTGAGACTTTGCAGGTCGGTCATCAGAACAGCGACAACTGTCGCGGGTCGTTATTGTTGTGTTTTTCGATAGGGGGAATCTCAAACTCCAGCGGCTCCTCGGCTCGCGGTGGCGATGGCGGTGCCGGCACGAGCCAGTCCAGGTCGTCGAATGCCGGCTCCGGCACCTCAACGGACGCGGGCTTCTTGGCGACAACGGGTTTCTTGCCGGTTGCGGGTTTCTCAACGGCAGTGCCACCGGGCACTTGACGTGCCGGTGCCTCGGGCAACTCGAAGTCCACATCTATTAGCAGCCCGTTGTCATCGGCAGGTGTGTCGGTCGCGGGCTTTGGCTTGCTCGGAGTGGGCTCCGGCTTGCTTGGTATCTCGGGTTGCGGTTTGCTTGGTGCTGTGGACTCTATCGCGGGCTCGGAGGGGCGTTTCTTGCGTTTCTTCTTGCGCGGCGGCTCAATGACAGGCTCGGGCTCGGGGTCGTTGAACTCTAACGACGCGGCGAGGTCGTCGCGCTCCTGAATGGCGGCGGCGAGGCGTTGCTCGGTTTGGTCAAGCTGCGCTTTAGCGCGGTTGGTGTCTTGCATGGCCCGGGCGGCGGTCGCCTCTGCCTCGCGTGCCACCTGTTGGGCGGCAGCGAGTTGCTGTTCAAGGTCCGCCACATCGGTGTTGCGGCGCTTGAGGCGGCGTGACAGGTCGTCGATTTGATTGGCGAGTTGAATGTCGCGTTGTTCGCGCAGGGTATTGTCGCGTGCGAGTTGCCGCTCGAGCTCGTCAATGCGCGCTTGGCGCTGCTTGCTCTCGGCTCGGCTTTGCTCCAAGTCTTGCTCGGCTTGCTTGAGTCGGCCCATGGTTAATGTTGATTGCTGGAGTGCGGCGGCAAGGTTTTCGCCTTGTTGGCGCACTTGCTCGCGCGCGGCTTGGGCTTCGGCTCGTGCCTCGTTGGCATTGTTGATGGCGTCGTCCGCCTCGGCTAAGCGTCGGTTGGCGTCGGTGATTTGCTCGTTAAGTTGCTTGATTTGCTCAATGCTTTCGTCAAGCTTACGCTCTGTCTCGGCGCCGGTCTGTTCCAGTGCTTGCTTGTCGGCTGTGAGTTGGTCAATGACCTGTCGCAACGCGGCAATCTCCTTGTTTTGGGTGGCGTTGCCGGTGGCGCGCGCCTGTAGTGAGCGGCATTGAGTAGCGAGGTTGTCGCGCTCGCTCTGCAGCGCCAGCACTTGCTCCTGCATGGCTGTGAGGCGTGTCGAGAGGTCGTTGGCGCGTTGCTGCTCGGTGGCAAATCGTGACTGCGCCTCTTGCAGTCGTTTGCCCAGCGATGCCAGCTCCTCGCTGTTGTCGTTCACAACGAGCGGAGTGCCCTTGATGGCGAGAACCAGTGTGTCCAGTGCCTCTTGAATCGTGACGTCGCACTGTGGTTCGGCTTGTGGAGCGGCCGGTGCTGCAGCGGTTGCTGTCGTTGCCTCGGCGGTTGCTTCGCGGTTCGGTTCAACGGCTTGTGTGGCAGGAGCAGGCTCCTTTGCCGCCTCGGTTGCGGGCTGCGTGGCAGGGGCGGGTGCAGGGACGGGCTGCCTGGCGGGCGCCTCGGGGTGATAGGGATTGATATAGGGCTGTGATGCCACATCACGGTCCAGCACATCGTCCAATTCATCGCCCTGTTCGTTAAAACCAAGAGCATGCTTTAGTCGATTGAAAAAGCCCATATATTGGTAAATCGATCTTTAGAGTTCAAATAAAATGCAAATTTTGCGTCGCCGCGTTCATTCTCTTCGGCGACGTGGAAATCACCGAAAAATCAGCCGCCGC
>CAMHDX010000192.1 GCA_946183895.1 uncultured Porphyromonadaceae bacterium
CTTGCATGGTCCTGAACACATAGTCGGGTCTTCGACCCGCCCGACCTCTTCAAGGTCCGTTTGGAATTTTGACACACCCTGAATCAATTATCAATAACACTCAACTCAAAACTTCGCCGGCAAGGCGAATTAAAGGTACTATGGGATATATCAAGAAGATGCGCTCGACGACGCTAGCATTGCTCGCGACGTTGTTGCTAAGTGTGATTGCCGGCAGTTGTATCAACGACGACTTCTCGACAAGCCCGAACGACGTGCTGTCGTTCTCGACCGACACGCTGAAGTTTGACACCGTCATCACACTGCAGGGCACCGCCACCAAGCAGTTTGTGGTGTACAATCGCGGCAAGAAGCAGTTGCGCATCAGCGACATACACGTTGAGGGGCTTGCCGGCGAGGCGGGCCACTTCAACATCAATGTCGACGGCATGCGCGGCAAGACGTTCAGCGACATCGAGGTGCGCGGCGGCGACAGCATCTACGTGTTTGTGGAAGGCTATCTCGACGAGACCGGCAGCGACGCGCCGCAGCGGTTGACTGACCGCATCAGCTTCACTACCAACGGTGTGACGCAGACGGTGGCACTCACCGCGTGGGGCCAGGACGTAATCCGCATCGTGGGCGACACCATCAGCAAGAGCAGACGCTGGTCGAGCGCCAAGCCGTACGTAATCTACGACACGCTATACGTGGCACAGGGCGTGCAGCTGCGCCTTGACCCGGGCGTGAAGTTGCTGTTCCACGACAAGGCGGCGATACGCGTGGCGGGCATGTTGCGCGCCATGGGCACGCAGGAGCAACCCATCGTCATGCGCGGCGACCGTCTGGACCATGTGGTGGGCGACATCGACTTTGACATCATGAGCGGCCAGTGGGGCGGACTGATATTCCCGCCCACAAGCAGCAACAACATCTTGCAGTACGTGGACATGCACAGCTCGTCCATCGGCATCCATGTGAGCACCAACACGCCGACCGTGCGCTCGCTGTACATCCTCAACTGTGTGTTCCACAACAGCAGCACGAGCCTGCTCACCACCGGCGGCGCGTGGGTGGAGGCTTACGGCACCGAGTTCAGCGACGCCGCCTCGGCGCTTGTCAACTTTATTGGCGGCAAGATCAGGATGGTCAACTGCACGTTTGCAAACTACTACCTGTTCAGCGCGCTCACCGAGCCCATGGTGAACCTGTTCGTGCAGGACGATGGCGGCATGGTGCCGGTGCTTGACGCGCGCTTTGACAACTGCGTGCTGTACGGCAACACCAAGGAGCTGAATATGCCCAACCTTGACGAGACCAACGTGTTTGTGCACAACTGCCTGTTCCGCAGCGACGGCGAGAACGACGGTCACTTCTACGACTGCGTGTGGAAGGGCGACCCCAAGTTCTACACGGTGCGCGAGGAGTACATCTTTGACTACCGCATGCACGACGACAGCGACGCAGCCGCCAAGGGTGACCCGTCGCTCCTGCCCGCCGAGGCGCGCTACGACCGCTACGGCATTGACCGCTTGGCGCGCGACAGCCGTCCCGACCTGGGCGCCTACGCCATCGTGCCGAGTAATGCGAATTAATTATTCCGAATTAAGACGAATAACCAACCATAAAACCGACGATAAATGACGATGAGAACCAAGTTGATGTTGCCACTGCTGGTGCTGGTGTCACTATTGACCAGCGCCGCCGATGTGGAGCCTGCCCGTGAGTTTCGCGGCGCATGGATGCACATTATCGGCCAAACCCAATATGCCAATCAAACCACAGCCCAAAATCAGGCGTACTTGCGCGCCGAGCTGGACAAGCTGAAGGCCAACGGCGTGAACGCGGTGATATTCCAGGTGCGACCGCAGGCCGATGCCGCCTACCCCAGCCGCTTGGAGCCGTGGTCGCGGTGGCTGAGCGGCACCGCCGGTGTCGCGCCCAAGCCCGTGTGGGACCCGCTGCAGTTCATGATTACAGAGGCTCACAAGCGCGGCATGGAGCTGCACGCATGGATCAACCCCTATCGCGTGACCAGCAGCAAGAGCGACAAGCCCGCGGTGGGACACATCTACTACAAGCACCCCGAGTGGTTCATCCGCTACGCCGACGGCAAGATTTACTTCGACCCCGGACTGCCCGAGAGTCGCGACTTCATCGACAAGGTGGTGCGCGACTTGTTGAAGCGATATGACCTCGATGCCATTCACATGGACGACTACTTCTACCCCTACCCCGTGGCGGGCAAGGAGTTTGGCGACGACAAGTCCTATGCCAAGTATGGCGGCGAGATGAGCCGCGACGACTGGCGGCGCCACAATGTGGACCTGCTCATTGAGCAACTGCATGCCACCATCATGGAGGTCAAGCCCCATGTGCGCTTCGGCATCAGCCCGTTCGGCATCTGGCGCAACAAGAAGAACGACCCCACCGGCAGCGAGACCGATGGTCTGCAGTGCTACGATGCCCTGTATGCCGACTGCCCGCTGTGGACACACAAGGGTTGGGTGGACTACATGGTGCCGCAGCTATACTGGGAGCTGGAGCACAAACGCGCCCCCACGCTCGAGTTGATGCGGTGGTGGAACACTCAAAGCAACGGCCGCCACATGTACTACGGCTTCTCAATCACCAACATGATGGACAACCGCGACATCGCCGCTGCCGGCGGTGACACCACGCGCGCCAGCCAGCTATACCACAAGCTGGACCTGATGCAGAGCCTCGACAGCGTGCACGGCCTGGTGTGGTGGCCCGGATATAGCTTGACCAAGAACTACAAGGGCGTGGCAGACTCGCTGCAGTCAACATCGCAGGTAGTTCCCGCCCTCATTCCCGCCTACACGTGGATTGACGACAAGGCACCGGCAGCCGTGACCAATGTGCACCTCAGCGTCACCAAGCAGGGCAAGCACATGCTGCGCTGGCAGGCTCCGGTCGAGAGCGACCCGATGCAACAAGCGGTGAGATACGTGATATACGCCTGGGACAAGACCGACGGCGGCATGCCCAACCTGCGCGACCGCGTGTGGCTCATCACCGGCGAGACCTCGGTCACCGTGCCGACCGACATGGCGCACTGCGCCTTTGCCGTGCAGGCAGTTGACCGCTGCAACAATGTGAGCAACGTGACATTCTTGACCACACGATGATGAGACGCTACATTTATTTCTGAAATTATGGCTACGATAAAAACAGAGCAAGACTATAGAAAACTATTGCAACGAGTTGACCAGTTACTCCAGATAGTTGATGACGACACCCCTCGCGATGACATTAACTATATTGAATTGGACCTTCTCAGCGAGTTGATTGAGGAGTACGAGGATGAACATTATCCAATCGGCCAACCAACATTAGTTGATACCATCAAGTTGAGATTATATGAGCTCGGATTAACCCAAAACCGCTTGGCTGAGATGTTAGGGATAAGTCCGGCAAGGGTGAGCGAGATACTCAATGGCAAGTGCGAACCGACACTCAAGTTAGGCCGCGTGATTAGCCAAAAGTTAAATATCAGTCCGGCAATCGTTTTAGGGGTGTAACATTCCAAGTGATGAGACGCTACATTAATTTTATACTGGCGCTGGTCGCCGTAGCGACCATGAGCGCCGAGCCGCCGGTGCTGCGCTCGCACATTGGCGACAGTGTCGTCGCCGAGGGCGGCGTGCTCACCTGGAGTGATATCTCAAGACTGCGCCAGATCCTGCCGAGGCCCGTGTTCAAATACGCCTTCAAGCTCTACGGCGTCGACTGTGACCTCTCCAACACCACCATCAA
>CAMHDX010000193.1 GCA_946183895.1 uncultured Porphyromonadaceae bacterium
CAAGGTTATACTTCTCGGCCTGGTAATAGTCGGAGGGATGCGCTGAAAGCACGTCTTCGAATGTATGGAAAATCGGAATATTCTTCAGTCCAAGCCCGAGAGATTTGCTATGAGACTTCAGCAAACGGCCATACGGCGAGTCCCAATAAAATGGTGTCGTGGACTTGTCGTGGTCGGCAATCATCTCGGCGGCTTCCTCACCCCACGCGCACACGCCCTTGATTGGATGTTTGCTCATCACGACACCTTCGGAACGGGCAAACACATTGGTGTGTTGTTCATATCAAAGACAAGACCCTTTGCGGCCCACTCGGTTGAATTCATTGGAGGGTAATATGGCATCATAATCAAGCCTTCAGGACCAACAAGTTCCTTCAGCAAGTCAACAACCTGTTGAGGAGAATAGTCGGCATGGAGTTGGCCGAAGCTTGACGAAACAATTATCTTATCACCACGGGTTATTCCCAATTCATTAGTTAAAGTGTCACGTAGTTGGTCAAGTGTTGTTGCAGCATTGCCGCGCTTGAACCAGTTGAGCAAATGCCGCTTGTACTTGCGTAACTTGACTCGCATTGAAGACGGCACTATAGCTTTGATAACTTTTTTTAAGCTCATTGTTGTGTTGATAATTTTGAATAAATGACTTTGAGTTGTTCAGCAACCTGTACCGGACTATACGACTTTGATGTCGCTAACGCAGCCTCAGAGTGGGCTTTGATAAGGTCCCGATTGTTGGCATATTTCATCACCGCGGCAAACAACTCATTTTGATTACCGGCATTAATCAGGATTCCGTTGTACTCATCTTGCACGATATCAGGCACGCCACCCACATTGCTGGCTATGACAGGCATCGCATTGGTCATCGCCTCAATGATGGTCATCGGCAACCCCTCGGCGTATGACGGCAACACGAGCACATCGTTGTTGTTAAACATCTTCTGTTTTTCTTCGCCCTTTACCCAGCCGCGATACACGACCAGATCGCCCAGATGGTTTTCGCGGATATACTTACCCACATTGCAGTCAACATCATTGCCACACAAGGTGAAACGTGCCTTTTTGGCTAGTCGACCCTTGTGGCCGACAATCATCTCAAGCAAGTCCATCGCACCCTTGTCGCGCGAGACAAATCCGAGGAACAAAAACCTGACCTTACCGTTGAACTTGCGGTTGAGGGCGGGCGCCGGTGGCACCGGATTAGGCACGACCTCTATCTTGCTCGGCTCAACAATCGACGAGAAGAAGTCTTTCCATGCCGGGGTGAGGGCAAGCACCTTGTCGCAAATCGCTAGCCCCTTTTCCACAAACGCCGGGTACTCGGCATAGTACATACTGAACTTACCGCTGTGCACATGCATGATGACCTTCTTGTTGAAGAACTTGGCAATGCGCGCAAACAAGACTGATCGGCGAAAGCTGAAGTAGGATGAAGTGTGGATGTGTACTATCTTGATTGAACGGCAGCACAGTAACTTAAGCACGAAGTGCACCACCGCATAACATAAGAACAATGCTTTGATTATCTTGGGGCCGTCACACGAATTGGCAAGAAAGCGCATATCCTCAAACACATAGTTCTCGTAGTTGTTGAGAACCTGCGCTATGCCGCCTCGTGAGTGACGATGCGAGCACCCTACTTGTAAAACCGAATTTTTCCGCATAGTTGCTATATTAGTTTAAAAAGCAGAAGTACCGCTAAATACCGAGCGTGATGCGTATAGTATGATAAAGGTGATTACTATCATTAAATAGCCATAATTGATATAGGCTTGTTTATTGCAACCAATAAAACAAATCGGGAAGAAAAACGGCAAATAGGTAAAATGGAAACGCATATCCAGCGTGACGCCCGATTGCATTAGCATCAATATTGTGCTGAGTACATAAACCAACATGCCATAGTACTCTGCTTTATAATGAGTTACAATTTTATATACGCCAATCACAAACCACAGGCTGAGGATTGACTTGACAAACATTGCCAAAGAGGCCACAAACACCAAACCTGATGTGCCCAAACGGTCAAGGTTGGGGAACGGACCAAAGAAGCCGGCGATTGAGGGTAGCATGGAGGACATGAAACCATCTATGCGCCCCCTAAAGCGGAAGGTCACAATCTGCTCCGCCAATTCCTGGCTACGCCCCATGAAGGTATCAAGTATCATGGGCAAAAAATAGAAGCCTACTATTGCAGAGATAAAAATAAATAGCAAATAAGACTTCTTGTGCTTGTAATTGGCTGTCAACGATACAAATGCCACCAACACGAACATGTAGAACACCGCACCGCGGAACAGATTAACCCCGTAAATAAACGGGATGGCGAAAAGCAGATTCTTAAATGCATGACCCCGATAAGCCTTACACAAGAAGTACATCGCCATAATTACGAACAAATTGAAGTAAACTTCTTTTAATCCATTCGCAATGGTTAACATTGCATAGGGTGATGCCGCGTAGAGGATGGTGCACAGTTTCGAAATAATTAGATTGAAGTCAAACATCCTGCACAACTTGAACAGGAATACTGACGAGACGTATAAGAAAATCACGTTTACAACCGCGACTCCATAAACTAGGAACCGTTGATCGGGATAGATGTTATAAATGATATATTGTAGCGAGAAATTGCCCATGTCGTGAACGTCAAATCCGTTGTTGTACAGGCCTTCCTGAAATTCACTAAAGGATAAATGAGCAAACTTAATAGTCTCGTTGAAGTACTTGTTGGCATCAACCGCGCCGCCAAAGATATTAGTGTGCGACACCTCATATACCATCTTTACATTTAGGACGCACACCAACGCCATAATGGCATTGAAGATTAGCAGATTCCTGGGCGAAATGCGATAGAAGCATAGCAAGATGGCCAGTATGTAGTAAGCCGTGACGATAATACGTGCCTGCTCAAGATATAGCGGTATCGGTTCTTTGTAATCAGTGCACGTATAATACAATGCTATGATTATATAGCATATAATCGAGACGATCAGATATTGCCTTATAGTCTTGATGCCTAATGGTGTATCAATGAGTTGTACTGACATTTTTCAAACTTCAATCATTAAAGTAGTGACTGATAAATTGTGTGTAATTGGTTGGACACGAAGGGTTGATAATACTGCTCGGCTACGGCATGGGTCGCTTGTGCGAGGGTGTGTATCTTGGCAGGGTTATTAGCCAGGTCAGCTATGGCGTTGGCTAAGCCTTCAACGTCCTTGCGCTCAACAAGGAAGCCGTTAACCTGATCATTGACTATCGACGGGATGCCTCCAACTCGATAAGCGATGACAGGCATGCCGTAAGACATCGCCTCAACATTGTTCAAGCCCAACGCCTCAAAATGGCTCGGAGACAACATCACGTCGCAACGCTCGAGCAGTTGGCGCTTACGCTCACCCGACACCCAACCTTCAAACTTGATGAGATCGCCAATTTCGCTTTGCTCAATCAACTGTTTCATTTCGGGCTCGGCATCGCCTGTGCCGGCAATGTGGAATATAGCTTTACCTCTAATCGCATCGGCAACATCTGCGATAGCTTGTATCATGTCAATAGCACCTTTGGCAACATCAAGTCGACCTAAATATAAGAAATGGACCAGGTCATCACTCTTAGCCTTTTCGCATGGCTCAGGGCGGTCAATGATGTTATTGAGTACAAATATCGGTTTTTGATAGTTCAGTTGTTCAACTAATTGATTCTTCCAAATGTCGGCCAACACGATTAGAGCATCGCATTTGTTAATATAATC
>CAMHDX010000194.1 GCA_946183895.1 uncultured Porphyromonadaceae bacterium
GCTTCAACGCCAAGAAGACGTTATCGGGATTGGTGTACATGTAGTTTTGCCCCAACCGCTCGACATCGTAGCTGTGCAGCAACTTCAACGAGCGCACAGGGAACTCGGTCTCGTACCTGCTCTTGTCAACAAACGAATACTCCACCTGCCCCGAATACTTCAGCTTCTTGTCACGGGTGCCAAAGGCGAGATAAGCCCTCGCGAACCACCGCCGCGACAGGTTGGTATTGGTGGCGGCACCGACCCTGAGGCGCATGCCCTCCAGGCTGTTGCCGCTGATGAAGGTGTTCAATGGTCCGATGTCCACCTTGCTGCCGGTACGCTTGGTGCCGACCCACCCCTTTGCCAGAGCCAACACGACACGCTCGGTCCAGAAGAACAGCCTCTTGGAACGCAACCGCGTGACCATCTCCTTGACCCGCGCCTGCAAGTCCTCGCTATGGTCCGGCAACACGCGTGCCCAATACTCCTCAGTGCGGGTGTCGGCATCGGTCAGCACAATCTCCTCGTCGGGGTTGGCGAACACCAGCGAGTCAACCGCAGCGGGTTTATAGACCGACTGACGACGGGCAAACAAGCCCGGAGTGCCGCGCAAAATGCGAAACTCCGCCTCAAGTACATCCTCCACCTTGAATCGGCAGCCGGCGGCATCGCGCTTGTACACCTGCTCCATGTGCACCCGCTCAACATAGTTGAGATTGATGTGGCGAGGCACCCCCATTGACACACGATGGATGAACAGCGTCGAATCGGCTGCCACACTCACCCACATTGTGCCCACAAAGCCGAACGACTCGGTGTTGAACGGCACGAAACTCAGGTCAACACATGGCTCGCCATCAATCATAATGGTGTCGCCCAAGTAATACTTGTAGAAACTGATACCCAGCGATGATAGCGGCGACACAAACCTGTTGGTCAGTAGCGTGACATCATTAGCCTCAAAGATATCAATCTCGCGCAAGATGTCACTCATGAATCGCTTCATGCTCGCCGCGTCAAACGAGTCGTCAAGTCCGGCCTGCTTGACTGCGTCAACGACACGCCGGTGCGAACGCGGCGAGCGCCTGTAATAGTCGGTGCAGTGCTGCTGCTTGGCTAACAGTGGCAACACACGCTTGCCGGTGACCTGCGACACCAGAGTGTAATCCTTGAGGAAGTCAAACTTCTTGATTAAGAAATTATTGTTGCCGGTTGAATCGATATCATTGAAGCCCAGCATCATCTGCTCGAAAGTCGTGTAGGCGGAGCTCTCGTGTCGGCGCAGCGGGTCATTGTCATGCTTGGTCGCTATCAGCCGCCGCGCCAGGTCAACGGCAGGATTGTTCTTCTTGCTATACTTCTCCTTGCCCTGCTTGACCACCACCTCGTCGAGCACCGTCGACTGTGGCACCATGTCAACAATTACGATAGTTTGACCCTCAGCGACGTTCACCACGCGTGAGGCATAGCCCATTGCCGAAATCCTCAACTTGGCACTCGCCTGCGATGTGTGGAGGTTGAATCCACCATGGTCACCACAAATCACACCGGTGGTGGTCCCGTCAATAGCGACTGTAGCAAATGGAATAGGCTCATACGAGACCGAATCCCTCACGATACCGGTCAAGTCAAGAGCCGCCACGCGCATCACCATCACCATCATGGCGACAAGACACACCAGGCGTCTATAGGATATTCCACTACACCAACGCATAACAGACCGCAAAGGTAGTGCAAGTCGAACACAATACAAAATAAACTTGTTTTATTTTTATTGTTGAGACGTAGCCTACATTAGCCTACATTCGCCTACATTCGCCTACATTCGCCTACATTCGGCCCCCGCCAACGGTACTGCAAGGTGAGTGAGTGAAGTGAGTTAAACCAAATAAATTTGCACAACCGAAAAAAATAAGCTACCTTTCCATTTTCGACAGTTGTAGGCGTTAACGTGTTGATCTAAGCACACTTATGCTATATGTAAATGTGCTTATTAAAAATGCTGAAATTAATATTAACTTTTATTAACCTTTCGATAGTAATTTCTCATAGTTGCGGCTTTGATTATTTGAGTGCTCACTTGCACATCGGCTATTGTTTGTAACCTGTCAGTCAGGTCGTTACGTTGGAACATGGGGATGTAGTTGCCCTGTACGAGGCCGAACCTGAAGTTGCGCAGCGTGTCAATGAGCATGTCAATCGAGACCTGCGGCATGGCAAGCTGCTTCTGTAGGATCTTGAGAGTTACCATGGCTAGGAAACAAATCAAGAAGTGTGATTTGATCCGCTCATGTCGGCGCAGAAAGACCGGCCGCGCGTCAAGGAAGGATTTTGAGGTTCGGAACAAATGTTCGATTTCGTGGTGGAAGGATCGCGCCCGAAGTACATCTATGGCATCATCGTCAAGCGAGGTCGCATAGGCGTAGAAGCCATCAAAACGCTCGTCCTCGTTGATGGCATCATAGTTAACAGCCATTGAGATTTTCTCAGCCTGCTCTCCTTTAGCGGTCAGATATGTTGTTGAGACATATCGTCGCGGGTCTTGCTGTGATTGTCGCGAACTCGTTAGCTTGTTGCGTACGATTTTCTCAGCCTGCTCCACTCGCTCTGCACGCTTTTCCTTGAGAAATAGAGCGTAGTCATGGCTGTAGGTGACAATCACACGTTCTGGGCGAGCTGTACTTTTCTTGCCTTTAATGTATTTTACAACAATGATTTCCTTGTAAAAGCGCGTGTGTCGCTCTTTGTAGAGGTCTATTTTTGAGAGGTCAAAAATTTCCTGTTCAGGGTCATTCTCGTTGATGGGAGTATCCTGATTATCGCGCCATGCGACCCGCCAGCCACGAGTGTCAAGTGCCATGCTCTGGTCTTCTTCAGAGAGCGAAGGAATAGATTGCACAACAATATATTCACGTTGCTCAGTCATGTTGTAACGGCGATTATCCTCACTTGCCAGGCCGGCGTCTGTGCTGATGATAAACTCATTAAGCCCGAATTTGCGCGCCACCATTTCCTCAATGCGTTGCAATGACGGTTGTTCCGATTCGTTACCAGGGAAGATTAGGAACGCCAATGGTATGCCGTCACCATCCATGAGCAGCCCCATTTGCACAATGGGGTTCGGCCTATGCTCTTTGGACTTGCCGCGTTTGCGCAGGCCAGGGATGAACTCGCCAGTTGCAACATCAATGCTATCTCGGTCGTTACTCTCAATCTCGAAAAAATAGTTGGTGCAATCATAGTAGATGACTCTGGTGTTGCGCTTGATCAATTGCTTTGAGTTTTCCCATACCGCTGTCTGGATGTCGTCAAGATGGTCCGCAAGCAGCGATAGCGCGCGATACACATCCTCAAGGTCTAATTTCGGCGGATTCACCAAAGACTTCGAGTCTTCCAAAGTACGGCGCTTTGAGCTTGGGAACAAAAGACGACCCATCACCAGCGTTCTGACAATCTCGGCTAAATCGTATTTTGTCTTGCCACCATTGACCACAGTCTTGCATATCTGGTTAATGCCCAACTTATTGTAAATCGGCAACATCAGCAAATCTCCACCACAACGTAGCGGAGACTGCCCCTTGCTAAGCAATGCGTCAGGATACAAATCAATTGACACCTTTTCTTTGTCCGCCCGTTCCTCCTCGGTCATCTTGCGAGCCAGATCAATCACCCATTGGCGCGGATCTTCACAACCATACACATTAGCGATATCTTCCAACAGGCCAAGCCGTTTGATCGTCCGGGTCGTTGAGCGGCCATCAATGCG
>CAMHDX010000195.1 GCA_946183895.1 uncultured Porphyromonadaceae bacterium
GATTCACAATGGCCAGAAGCATTTCCGAACCGATCATTGAAACCAACAAGGCAGACTTGGCGGCATCGTTGCAACGCACGATTGTTGACATCCTCATGCACCAGTTCAAGCGCGCGGTTAAGGATTCGGGCATCAAGACCATCGCCATTGGCGGCGGAGTGTCAGCCAACTCGGCGGTACGCGATGCCGTGACGCGGTTTGCCCGCAACAATCGGCTGACGGCATTCATTCCGCAGCGCAAGTTCACCACCGACAATGCCGCGATGATAGCCGTTGCCGGCCACTTCAAGTATGTCGCGGGCGAGTTCTGTGATGTCACCGCGCCGCCTTATGCCCGTGTGCAAATCTAAAACTCAACCATAGTCATGAAATATGATATCATAGTAATAGGCGATGAGTTGCTCATCGGTCAAGTTGTGGACACTAATTCCGGCGAAATTGCCCGAATGCTAACTTTACAAGGCTGGCAGCTGGGCGAGACGCGAGTGGTGGGCGATGACGCCTCGCTTGCCGAGGTTGATGCGGTGCTGATGACCGGCGGCCTGGGACCGACCAAGGACGACATCACTAAAGGCGTGTTGCTTGACTACTTTGGTGGCGAGTTGGTATACGATGAGGCGGTGGCTGCTAATGTGGAGCGTGTGTTCAAGGCGCGTGGTCTTGAGCTTAATGACCTCACTCGGGCTCAAGCATGGGTGCCCTCGTCATGCCGGGTAATTAACAACCTGGTGGGTACCGCCCCGCTGATGTGGTTTGAGCGCGACGGCAAGGTGCTTGTCAGCATGCCGGGCGTGCCTCACGAGACGATTACGATGATGCGTGAGGCTGTCGTGCCGCAACTGGTGGCGCGATTTAACAACGGCGAGCACATCAGTCATCACACCATGGTGGTCGCCGGCATTATTGAGAGCAAGCTGGCTGAGCTACTCGCTGACTTTGAGGCGGCGATGCCCGAGTGGGTCAAGCTGGCATATCTGCCGTCGCCGGGCTATATCCGCCTGCGCCTCAGCGCATCGCATGTTGACCAACGTCTTCTCGATGAGACGATGCGTAGCCTGGTGCTGCGGTTGCACGAGTTGCTGGGCGACAAAATCATTGCCGACGAGGACTTGTCCATCGCTGCGATCGTGGGTAAAGCGCTGGCGGCACGCGGTATGACTGTAGCCACTGCCGAGAGCTGCACCGGCGGCAACATCGCGCATTACATCACGTTAACTCCGGGCTCGAGCGACTACTACCGCGGCGGTGTGGTGGCCTACAGCAACGACGTGAAGCGCAATGTGTTGCATGTCAGCGCCGCCGACCTCGAGGCGCATGGCGCGGTGAGCGAGCCGGTAGTGCGGCAAATGGCGAGCGGTGTGGCGCTACTCACCGCGTCGGACTGCGGCATCGCCACCAGTGGTATCGCCGGTCCCGGTGGGGCAGTGCCGGGCAAGCCGGTAGGCACGGTGTGGATTGCTGTCGCGGTGGGCGAGCATGTTCAGGCGCAGATACATCACTTTGCCGGCAATCGTGAGCGCGTCATCGAGCGCGCGACAACAACCGCCCTGCTCATGCTACTGCGTCTGCTCACTGAGCGCGACTGAGCCTGTGCCACCGGCACCGTTGCTTGGTTGATTGAGTGTGAATAGATGCCGGTGGTGTTGTCAATTGTTGTGAAATCGACGATTTATTATTAACTTTGCGTCAACAATTCAAAAACAATTGCCACATGAATGATACCGCAGACCTGTCATCTCCATCTCCATCAACCAGATAACTGCCTTGTGTTAATATGATATGAAACGCCTCTTAGATGTAATAGTGATTCTGATAGTGTTGTCGACCATGCAAGGGATGTTTGGTTGCCGACACAGCGCGCCGGAGCATCCGTTGCTGCTGCGTGCCGACACATTGCTGTCGTACGATGTTAATAACCCTGATAGCGCACTCGTTGTGCTCCAAAGCATTGATTCGGTGACTACACTGCAGGACAGTGCCCTCTATGCTGTTTTATTTACCATTGCACGCTTCAAGACAAGCTTCGGTACAGGTGACACTTTAGATACTGTCTTTGTGAATAATGCCGTCAGATGGTATGCTGATCATGGGCCGCGCCATCGTCTCATTACGGCTCACATCTCTGCCGCCTTTGCCGCTGAGACCAATGGCGATTATGTTAGCGCCATGCGCCATTACAAGACGGCGGAAATGATCGCTGATACAGCCGATCACTATACGTTGGGCTATGTGCACATGCGTATGGGGGAGGTGTACTGCGGCAATTATGGCTATTCCACTCAAGCCATGCATGAATATTTGCAAGCAATCAATGAGTTTAAGAAGTCCGGAAGCCATCGGTTTGTTGTCAGTAATCTGTTCTTTGTCGCGACCGAGTATGCATTTCAGTCACTTGATAGCGCCGACTACTACCTGGACCGGTCGCAAGAGTATGCAATAGCCCATAACATATACGATGCCTATGCGGAAGATATAATGTTCGAGCGTGCAAAAATACATACCATTAAAGGCGATTCGGTTGAGGGAGCACGGCTTGCTGTTGACTTAGTAAATCGTGAGCTTCAATCAATTAATAAGAACTCATGTTTGTATTTGGCCGTAACAGCGCTTTCAAAGTGCGGCAAGGTAGAAGAGGCTGAGCGCTATTTTGCTCAACTATCCAAGCCGGCAACCACATGGGATAGTGCTATGTGGTTTTCTGCCAAACAATTACTTGCTCGTGCCAAACATCAACCTGAGTTGGAGCAATTTTATGGATTAAAGGCTGCCTTGTTCGACCAATCAACTTTAGTCAATCGCCACAAATTGCGTATTGACACTGTTGCCTCCTCTGTCGTGGCAATGTTTAAGGCACAAAGAGACCGGCAGTCTACTCAGCGGCTCTATCTGACAATTTGTCTTGTTTTATTACTTATCGCAGTATTGGGTATCTTAACATTCAGTGTATGGCGCAGGTATCAACGTGTGGCTTTGAGTAACGAGCGTCTTCACGATGAATATAATCAAGAGCTCTCTAAATTGAGTGCGGCACAAACTCAGTTACTCAATTCTATTGAGCACCTCAAGACCATAGGAGAGCAGGATGCGAGTATCATACGCCAATATCAAGACCGGTTATCCATGATTGAAGAACAAAAAGCCATCACGCGTATTATATATGATAACTTATGGCAAGCTAACGACTTCAATAAAGAGAATGTGGTTAATATCCGACTCAGTGTTACACCTGAAATAGGTATAACATTGTGGAAACGACTCATCGCTTACTCTCAGCGCAAATATGGTTTAAAGTTCGAGCAATTTATTGAGGAGAACTTTCGTAATGAGCTGTCAGAACCTAAAGATAATAGCCAGAGTAGCGAACTTCGTTTTATTCTATTGTGTTCACTTGGTCTGCCTGATGGCATCATTTGTGCTTATTGTCGATTATCTAATCTGCGTAGTGTGTCGAACAAGAAGTATAAGCTTGGCGAAAAGTATCTGGGCCAGCACACATCCATCATCGAGTGGTTTGAACAATCAGGTGATGTCAATGCTGACAGTTAAAAAACGACCTGAATCAGTGCTGTTTTTCCGGTTGGGAAAAGTCGGGTGAATGGGATTTTTGCCTAATTAGCTGTTACACAAGCGCTTGTCTTGAAAAAAGATGAGTGCTTTTTTTTGCGTATTATTGCTGAAAATAGTATAATTTTTATTGCTGTCCGATAAAAATGTAAAACGGCAAAATCATAGTGGCTCAGCCCCG